>NZ_JASERH010000088.1:0-22078 GCF_030766975.1 Streptomyces sp. KL116D
CAACCAGGCACCGTCTGCGCCGACCACAAGGCATCGCGGGAACACGACGGCACTCTCTGCTGCTTGTTCCAGGGCCGCACATGAAGCAGTCGCTGGCGCTGTTGGACGCGCTCAAGCGATTCTCCTCGACGAAGGGTGGGGTGGTGTGGCGGGATTCAGGCCGCCCCGGTGAGCACCAGCATCGGATCGGGCTGGGGGTCTTCAGGCCCAGGACCGGCAGGTCAGATCCTCCACGGCGCTGCCGGGAGCGGCGGGCGGCCAGCATCGCCCTCGGGGTCGAAGGCCGGACCGACGGCGTCCTCGCTGTACTCGGGGCCGCGCATGTAGCCGGTGGCGTCGTCCGGGTCGGCGAAGTTGTCGATCTGCATCTCGACGAAGCTGCCGTCAGGGGTCCCGGTAGTACATCGACGTGGTGACGCCGTGGGCGATGCACACCGCGGGGGTGACGCCCTTGTCGCGCAGCATCTCGTAGCGGGCGAGGAGATCGTCGAGGTGGTCGAAGGTGTAAGCGACGTGATATGCCGCGCCGTCGTGGGTGTCTTATGCGCTCAGCGGGACCGGCGGGGTGAGCAAGGCGACGCGGTGGTGCTCTCGTCGTAGGTGATGAAGCACAGGCTGTCGTTCTGGAACACCACGTGGCCGGCCAGAACGGTGCAGTACCAGTCGCGCATCTCGGTGGGGTTGCTGGTCTGGAACACGACGTGGGCGAACTTCGGTGTGGCGGTCATCCGATTCTCCTCGATCGAATTCCTGACGGGCGTGCGCCCGCGGTGGAGCGCCGGGCGGTCTGCGCGCGGTGTCGGTCACCGGCCGGCCGGGCGGAAGGGCGGCCCGGTCGCCGGGGGCGCTCCGGAGGTCAGGCCTGTGTGATGAAGCGCTGGCGGAGTCTTCGCCGATGCCCTCGGATGGTGCTGGACCAGTCTCGTCGCCGGGGCGAGCCAGCGCTGTGGGTCGCGGCCCAGTCCGACCCCGGCCGGTGTCCCGCAGAAGACGACGTCTCCGGGCAGCAGCGGGATCACCGCGGACAGCCGGGCGATGAGTTGGGGGAACGGAGAAGAGATCAGGGTCAGCCGGTGCGCTTCTGCATCTCTTTCCGTCCATTGGTGCAGCGCAGCCCCAGGTCGTCGCGGTTGTCGAACGCACCGGGGTGACCAGCCACGGCCCGGTCGGGGCGAACTCCGAACGACTCGCCCAGCGCTGAACTGGGGCGAGGCCTTCCAGTTGCGTGATGCGCTCGGAGATGTCCTCGACTCCATCGGTCAGCCCGGCCACGTGGTCCCAGGCACCGTCGGCCACGACGTGGTGGGCGCGGGTGCCGATGACGGCGCACGAGTTCGATCTCCCAGTCGGTGTGACCGCCGGGCGGCAGGACCACCTCGGTGATCGGTCCGGTGATGGTGGCGAACTCTGGTGAAGACCGGCGGCATGGTGTCGGGCAACGAATCCCGACTCGGAGGCGTGGTCGCGGTAGCTGAGGCCGGCGGCGACGATCTGCCGTGGCGCGGGCGCCGGCGCGCCGAGGTCCGCGGGGTCGGCCCCGGGCAGCCGGGCCCCGGGCCGCCCATGCCCGGAACTCCTCCCAGCGGTCGTAGACGGCCTGCGGGTCCGCGGCGAAGCGGCCGTCACTGGCCCGCTTGACGTCGACGGCACGATCGTCCACGACGAGGACCAGTCGGCCGGAGAGGTTGGCGATACGCACGGGACGTTCCTGTGTTCCTTGGGGAGTGCCGACCGGGTCGTTCCTGTCGGCGATGGCGTCGCGCGGAGCGCGAGGCGGGAGGCGCTCGTCGGGCGAGGCCCGAGGCGCATCGCGGCACCGGATCACAGGGTTAAGGCGTGATAACAGCAAAGGTGTCGGGCCGAGGAATCTCCTCCGGACCGCACGGGTGGGTGAGGCCCTGCTCAGGAACCGGCGGTACGGCGGCAGCAGCGGAGCGATCCGGTACGGCACCAGGCGGCGCATGACGAGTGCCGTGCTGGTGCGCTCAACCCGGGGATGCCGAGGATGCGTCCGCCACGCGGTACAGGTCGTCGGCGTCGGCCGCCACGACGTCAGCAGGTCACACTCGCCGGACAGCCCGTCCACTTGCACCACCTCGGGGACAGGGCCCGTGCCACCTCGTCGAGTCGGCACTGGCCACCTGTGTGGTGACGAACGTGGCGAGCGGATAGCCGAGCGCCGCCGGGTCGACTCGCTGCTCGAACGAGCGTCCACGGCCGCTGCGGTCCAGCGCCGCCGCCGGGCCTGCACGGTGTTGCGGGCTGAGCCCGTTTGGCCTCGGCATGAGATACCGTCGTGGACCGGGATGCGCGGTGAGTGCCAGCAAGAGGCGGGCGTCGGTCGGGTCGATCCGTTCGAGTTGGGCACGGTGTGCACCTTCCGGGGCTGAGCAGCCGGGTGACTGGGCATTCTGCGTGATTCTCGTGGGTTCTGTGTGCCGCCGTGGTCCGGTGGTCTCTCGGCCGCAGCCGATGCGGAGCGCCCGTCGGCGTGATACTTCCCTGTTTCACAGCTGGTCCCGCATCCGTCCGCTGATGTGCCGAGCGCGAGGAGACCGTTCCGTCAGCGACCACTGCACCAGCCGCCTTCAAGTGGATCATTACGGACGCCGCCCTCGGCTTGCCGCACGAGATCGTGAGGACCGCGTGTTGTGGGCTGTCGAGCGCGATCGTCCACCACGCCAACCGGGTGCGCCCCCGTACCCGTCGGGACTGAAGGTCGGCGGGCCACCAGGCGTCGTGCGCGTCGATGGTGTCGATCATGACGGCGCTGTGGTTCCGTCATCTGCGTCCCGAGGACCGCGTCTGGTCAAAACCGCACGCCTCGCCGGTGCTGCACGCCCTCAACCACCTGCTCGGCGAGCTGGACGCCTCCCGGCTGTCCATCTGCGCGCCTTCGGCGGTCTGCAGAGCTATCCGAGCCGCTCAGCGACCCCGATCCGGTCGACTACCCACCGGCTCGGTGGGCACGGCGCCACGGCGACGATCTGGGAGCGCTCGCCCGCCGGTACGTACTCGGCGGCGCCCTGCCGGCCGGCAGTACGCGCTGGTGGGCGACGCGGAACTGGACGAGGGAGCCGTGTGGGAGGCGGTACCGACCCGCAGGTCGCCGAACTGGGCGAAACCTTCCGTCTGGATCGTGGACCCTAACCGCCAGTCCTTTGACCGTGTCGTGCCGAACATCGCGGCGGGCCGCCTGCACGTACGTTCGCCGCGGCTGGCTGGCAGGCGCTCACCTCAAGTACGGCACTCTGCTGAGAACTGTTCGCGCGCCCCGGTGACAGGGAACTGCGGATCGCATCGACGCCATGTCCAACTCCCGAGTACCAGCGCTCGCTGCGCTGCCCGCCGCCGACCTGCGCGACCGACTGCCTGGCACCGGGCCTGGTGCCCCGGCGATCGCCGAACTGCTCGCGGACACGGACGACTCGACCTCGGATGGCCGCCGTCACGCTTCTCTCGGCGGTCACGGCTCGCCGCCACTCTGACGGCGCCCTGTCCGAAAGGTCAGCGACGACCGGCCCACGGTGATCTTCGCGTACACGGTCAAGGGGCACGGCCTTGCCCACCGAGGGGGCATCCGCAGAACCACTCCTCCCCGCTGACGCTGGAACAGATGGGCGACCATGGCCGACCGGATCGGCGCGGACCTCGCCCGCCCGCAGGGCGCTCGCGCTGCGGACCCTGCGTGGCCGCCCGCCTCTGTGCGGGAGACCGGGGCACGGGCTGCGCCGATGGGACCGTTCCCGAGACGCACGCGGCGATCCCGGCGGACATCGGCCGGACGCCGACAGTGGTGCGGCGACGAGGCACGGCGGCCCTGGGCCGGGTCCTGCTCGAGTTCCGACCCTGGCCAGGCGCCCCGAGGTCGCGGGCCGGGTGGTGACCGTGGTCCCGACGTCCAGCTCCACGAACCTGGGCGGGTGGGTCAGCAAGGTCGGCTGTCGGTCGCGCGCGAGCGTGTGGACTGGTTCGCCGACGACACGGGAGACCCATCCTGCACTGGCGCAGCGGCCGACCGGCCAGCACATCGAACTCGGCATCGCGGAGATAAACCCTGATCGGTCTCCCGGCGAGCTGGGAGCCACCTGGAGCCGGTCGCCAACCGTTGCTGCCGATCAGTGCTGTACGACCCCTCGTTCAACGTGCCCTGGAACGCTTGGTCGTTCGGCATCTACGCCGGCGGGCAGTCGATTCTGGTCGGCACCCCGTCCGGCTGACCCTCGCGCGAGGGCGGGCACGCCAGTCGATCACCACGCCGTCCCATGGGCCTGGGAGCAGCCGGGTTGTACGACCTGGGAGCCGGCGTTCGCCCTCGACACCAGTGGACGCTGCTGGCCGCGCGCTGTCCCGGCTCGGCCGCGCCGACGGCAGTTCCGCCACCTGCGCCTGTCGACCCGGCCCGTGGACCAGACGCTGCGCGCGGGTGCAATCCGGCGGCCCGGGAACGCCGGCGCCGTCGGGTCGTCGCCGGTGCCTATCCGCTGCGGCGCACACTCGGAGCCCACAGGTCTGCATCGCCGCCATGGGCGCCGACCGGTGACTCGAGGCGTCTGCGACGGGACCGCCTCCAGGGACTCGGCGTCCTGCCGACGTGGTCTGCATGACAGCCCCGGCCTCCTCTACCGGGCCCCCTCGACGCACGCCGGGCACGGTGAGGCGGCCGACTGGATCCTGGACCAGGTCTTCCCGGAACGCGCACACCTGGTCACCGTTCTGGACGGACACCCGCACACCCTCGCTTTCCTGGCCACCTGCACCGCGTGCCGGCCCGCAGGCTTGGGGTGACCCGCTTCGGTCAGTCCGGTTCGCTGGAGGAAGGTCTACCGGCATCACGGCATCGGCGCCGACGAGCATCGTCACCGCGGCTCTCGAGCTGACCAGTGACGTGCCGTCCGGGACCGGCCGAGGCTGGTCCCGAACGGTTGCGCGCTCAGCCGACCGGCGCGTACTCCGTGCCGCCGACCCATCCGCGCCGGATCGCGCGGGTCGCGGTGATATCCGCCAGGGTCGCCGTCGACCAGCACCAGATCGGCGCGGCTACCGGGGCGGACGCCGCCGCCGCAACCCGGGACTGCGCGCGGGCGAGGCTGGTCGTGGCGCGCAGGGCCTCACGGGCGTCAGCCGGCGCGTACCAGCGGCTCCAGTTCGTGGCTGCAGGCTACGGGACGGGCAACGGCTGCACGGGAATCCCGGGCGTGTGGTTGGAGTCGGTGCCCGCCAGGATCGGACGCCGGCCCGGCGCAGCGCGGCCACACTGCCCTCCGCGGCCGCGTGACTCACCCCGGCACCCTCGAGGGCGGCGAAACCCTCCATCATCGTCAGGGTGGGGACGGCGACCGTAGCCCGTGGCGGCGTAGCGCGCTGCCGTCGCGTCGGAGAGCGGGCTGTCGAGCGGAACGTGATGGATCATGTGCGCACGCCTGCGTCCAGCGCACGGCCCACCGTGAGCGCCGAGGTCGCGTGCGCCATGACGAGCCTGCCGAACGAGTGGGCGCCGCGGTGACGGCGCTTGACGGTGGCGGGGAGAGACAGGCCCGTCGACGATGACCTTGATGTAGTCGAACCCTCGCCGATGCGGCGCGGACGAAGGCGAGCGCCTGGTCGGGACCGATCAGGACCGCGTTCGCCGGGAAGCCGGGGATCTGGCTCTGCGGGCTGCCGGGTGCCAGCGGCAGGTGCCCTGCGCTGCGGATGTCGGTCGAGCCGGGCCTTCTGCGCAGTGAGTCGACGAGCGACGGCGGGAAGCAGGCCATGTCCGAGGCTCCGTCGCGACGCCCCAACCGGCCAGCTGCTGCAGGGTGGTGACGTCCTGGAGGTGGATGTGGGGCATCGATCAGGCCGGGCAGCAGGGTGGCGCCCGCGCAGTCGATCACTCGCGCCCCGAGGGCGCTCAGCCCGATCAGTCCGTTCTCGATGACGACGGTGCGCGGCGCGGTGAGCCGGTCGCCGTCGAAGACCCGGACGTCGGTGAGCGCGACCTTCCCGGTGACGTCGGCGGTGTGTTCCTGCGCGTGGGCGACGGTGGGGCCGGCGAGCGTCGGAAGGGCCGTGGCCGCAGCCGCCGCGGCTGTCCTGAGGAAGTCACGCCGGTTCGCGTGCGGGATGCACATGGTGGTGCCTTTCTGCGGGAGGGATGCGGAAAGTGCGGCGTTCGTACTATGGCAACTCCATCGCTATATGTGATAACAGCGAAGAGTCGATGAGGTCAGGTCAGGTGAAGGTGAAGACGGGTGCTGTCGCTGGTGGTGGCTGTCGCTCTGCCCGCCCCTCAGCCGCCTCCCAGGACAGAGCGTGAGAAGGCGATCTTCTCGTTACGGGCGAGGTGCTGCTCGACCGCCGCGGCGATCTCTCGGGGTCGCTGGGTGCGGAAGGCGTCGAGAAGGGCCTGTGCGCCTTGCCCCGCCGCTCGTGCCTCGGTCGGGTCGGGGTCGAGCCGTCCGGGAACTGATGCGATGTGCTGCTCGCCGCCCGCCACAGCGTGGTCAGGACGCGGATGTCCCCAGACGGTCGCGGCCGGCGCCAACAGGGCGAGGTGGAAGGCGTGGTGGTCGTCGTAGATGTCGGCCATGCCGTGTCCCGAGCGCCGAAGTCGGCTGCCTGGGACGCCAGTCGGTCCAGGTCCTCGTCCGTCAGCAAGGTGCAGGAGCGCCGAGCGATCTCCGGCTCCAGACGCGCCGCAGACGGTAGATGCCGTGCAGGTCGTCGAGGTCGAGCGGGGCGATGACACGCGCTGCGGCCGGGCCGCATGATGACCAGGCCCTCGCTCTCCAGGCTGCGCAGCGCGCCCTCGCGGATGGGGATGAAGCTGATGTCGAGCATGCCGGCCATCTCGCGCAGCGAGTACCCGCGCCGGGGGCGAGCGCGCCCGCCAGGATCGCGCGCCGCAGCTCCTCGGTGGCCTGTTCTGGCCACGGACCGTGAAGTGATGGGCTGCACGGTCCCTCGGGGAGTGTCGCCACGCTGTGTCCTCGCTTCGGCCGCGATGGTCGATATCAACTATAGCGGGCCACCAGTGCCGCCCTCCAGTAGGACGGGCGGCCTCACAGCCGCAGGATCCGCTCGGCGCTGCCGTGCGCGATCTTTCTGCGCTGAGTGGGCGTCAGGGGCGCACGGCGCAGGAAAGTGACGGCCTGTTCGCCTCTTCTCGAAGGGGTGGTCGATGGCGAAGAGGACGTGGTCGATGCCGACGACGTCGATGGCGGCGCCCTGAGCATGGTGTCGTCCATGACCCCGGACGTGGTGACGGAGATGTTGTCCCCGAAGTACGCGGAGGGTGCCTTCTGAGAGGGACGCGGGTGGTGATGTTGCGGATCTGGACGTCGAGCCGGGGGACGTGGAACGGGAGGAACTCGCCCATGTGGCCGACGCATGAGCCGGGCTCCGGGAAGTCGTCGAAGACGCCGCCGAGGAGGATGCGCAGCGCGTGTCCGCCCGCCTCGGCCGCCCAGCTGTAGAGCGGGGCCGACCAGTTTCCCGGGACGGTCCTGACAGCCCCCACCCGCCCTGTCGGCGCCGGAGTGGGGTGCAGGTAGAGGGCGGCCGAGTTCTTCCAGGGCGGACCACACCGGGCGGAACTGCGGTTCGTCCAGGTAGTGGCCGTTGGTGTGGCCGCTGACCAGGAAGCCGGCCATGCCGAGATCCCGTATCGCTCGCCTGGCCTCGGCCACGGCCGCGCCGGGGTCCTGGAGGGGCAGCGCGGCGAGACCGCCGAAGCGGGTGGGATGGGCGGCGATGATTCCGGCGAGCGCGTCGTTGGCGGCCCTGCGCGTCCCGTACGGCGACGGCTGCGTCGGGCTGCATCTGTACCCCGGGCGGGTGAGGGACAGCACCTGCACGGTCGCCACACCGTTGGCGTCCATGTCGGCGAGGCGGTACTCGGTGATGTCCGGGAGCCGCTCGGCCACTCGCGGGTGACCTCGGGCTTGAAGGGGATCGCTCCGCCCAGCGCGGTGCCCTGGGTGATCAGACCGGGCAGCATGACGGCCTCCTCGATCGCGACGATCCTGAGCGGCCCGGACCGGGGACCGTCCCGCGGACGCCCGGGCGGTGTCGGGAGCCGCCAGCTGACCGGCGCCGGTCGCGCCGCTGTTCCCCGCTGCTAGTGCTGAGGATCTGGCGTCGGGTCCATGGATGTCTGCTCATGCGCTGTTTCCTTCTGAGAGAGGGGGATCCGGGCAGGAGGAGGCTCGGGTCGGCGGAGGGAGGGTCGCCCCGGCCGCTGGGCAGATACCTCGGACAGGGGCATTGCGGCCGGGGCGGAGTTCGTAGGTGACGGGGCGTCAGGCGCGCTGAGGTGGCGCGGGCGTCGTCCGTGGGACGTCGAGGCCGCGCAAGGTGTCGATGAGGGAGCGGAAGTTCGCGGGGAGTGAGTCCCCCAGCCAGCCGATCACCTGGTCCGGGCGGACCAGCGCCATGCGGGTGCCGGAGGAGGTTGGCGCAGCGGGCCTGCTCAGCCGGTCAGATGCACGACGGTGAGCGCCGCGTCCTGAGCACCGCGAGGTCAGGGGCGGCTGCCTCGTGGACCGCGGTGTCGCCGACGACGAGGAGGGTCAACCGGTTCCCGAGGACGTCGTAGAGGGAGCGGCCGTCCGGAAGGGAAAGGCGCGTGGCAGGCGGGATCCGACCCGGGCCTCGGTGCCGGGTGCACGGCTCGGTGGTTGTGTCTCTGTGGGAAGCACTGGTGAGGCGGCGATGTGCTGCCCGAGGACCAGGTCAGGGGAGTGGAATTCCGCCTTCTGGTCTGCTGGATGCGCAGGCCTGCTGCCCGCCGGGCCGATGCGCCGGCCTCGTCCGGCGCGTCCAGGTTGTCGGCCAGCAACTCGGTCGACAGGACCCGCATGTTGGCGGTCGCCTCGCGGATGACGCGTTCTTGGACGAGGGCGGCGTTCGGCCTCGTAGCTGTCGAGCAGGGCCGGCCCGCCCCAGCCCTGGAGCACCGCCGCGATCTTCCAGCCGAGGTCGACGGCGTCGCCGATGCCGGTGTTCAGCCCGTGGCCGCCGAAGGGCGGGTTGAGGTGCGCGGCGTCGCCCGCCAGGAACACCCGCCCGTGCCGCATGCGGTCGACGATCTGCATGCGCGCGGGTCCATGGATCGGTGGACAGGACCGTGGCCCGTACCGGGCCGCCGGCGACGGTGTCGAGGAAACGCAGTGCGTCGCGCTCCCCTTCCGCCCGGTCCACGCCGAAGGCGATCGCCCACCAGGTGTCCTCGCGGTCCAGCGGGCCGAGCAGTGCCGGAGGCGTCGGGGGTGGACGACCCAGTACTGCACGGCCGGCCCGTGCCTCACCCGTTCCGACAGGCCGGGGCACGTGAAGACCATGCCGAAGTTCGGGCGCAGGGCCTGACCGCCGACATAGCGGGCACCGAGTTCGTCGCGGACGATGCTGCGCGGACCGTCGCAGCCGATCACGTAGTCGGCTGTCACGACGGTCCGTTTTCCAGCGTCGTCCGTGACGGTGACGGACACCAGGTCGTCGCCCTGGCTGACGGCGGTGACCTTCGGGCCGAGGACGAGCCGGCAGCTGGGAGTTCCCGGACGGCCTGGCGCAGTACGTCTTCCAGGACGTACTGCGGGGCCTGCTGGCCGACTTCGGCGAACCGGTCCCCGTCGGGCGCGAGGCCCAGGACACCGGTGAAGCGCGACAGTTCCCTGCCCGCGAGCGAGGTGCAGAACACGACGTCCTGAGACCAGGAGACGGGCAGGGGCGCATGCTTGCGCAGCCGGTCGGCAAGGCCCCCATCGGCGCAGGTGCTCCATGGTGCGGGACGTTGAGCGTCTTGCAGCGTGGTCGCGCCCGGGACACCGTCCGGCGGGGTTCGACGACGACGCACGCGATGCCGCGCCGGCCCAGTTCGACGGCGGTGGCCAGTCCGACAGGGCCGCCGCCCGCGATCAGGACCTGGGTGTGCGGTGGAAGGCTGTGGGTGGGGTCGACGACGGCCGGTTCGGGGGCGGTCATCAGTGCACGACTCCGGCCTGCCGCCGCGCCGCCGCCCACTGCGCGCACTCCGCGGCGAACGCGAACTGCCGCAGGTGCAGGGCGTGGCCGAGCGTGTGGTGATCGATGCGGTGCCCCGTGCCGCGGGCGACCGTGGCGTCGATGAACAGGGGCTGCCGTGAACAGGTCCCGCGAAGCGTCGCGACGTTCTGGGGGCCGCTGCTCAGCAGGGCGTCGAACTCGGCGAGCGCGTTGTGGACGGGCACGCGGACGTTCGGTGCCAGGCGGGGGCAGATGGTCCCGGGAGCCAGGCCGGTGCCTGGACCAACTCCCGCTACAGGCACGGGCGCGTAGGACGTGTGCGCTCGCTCCCACGGCCTGTGTGGGTGTGTGCCGGACCGAACATCACCGCGTCCCCGTTCCGCGTGGGGCAGGTCGACCGTCTCGTCCGGGGGAGGGGCCGAGGGCCTCGGCGGCGCCGCCGGGCGGGATGACTGCTCCCCATGCCGGTCGCCGAGACCCCGATGAGCGGGAAGCCGGGATCGTCTGCCGCGATCATCAGTGCGATCATGCCGCCGATGGGTGGCCGACCAGGGAGCACGGCGTCGGGCCGAGGCGCTCGGCGGCCTGCGTGACGGCGTCGCCGAGCAGTTCGGCGTGGCGGGTGAAGGTGTTGACGTCCGGCGCGAGGGAGCGTGCTGCCGCCGTATCCGGGGCGGTCGAAGGCGAGCCACCGGGTGTCCGTGCGCGACGGCGGTGTCGAGGAAGGACCCCTCCGGGGAGCCTGCGACGTCGAAAGTAGTGGGGCGGTGTACGTGCCGCCGTGAAGAGCGGCGATCAGGGGTTTCCCGGTCGGTTCGGCGGGTGCGGCGACGAGCGCCGTGATCTTGTGCCCGTCGATCTCGAGGGGTCAGAAGGTCGCGTTGCTGGGCCATGTGTGGCCTCCTGCCAGGTGTGATCCGGCGTGCCGCGCGGCGGGAGGGCGGCGCGTGGTGAACGACAGCGCTCAGGTCGGGGGGCCCGTGACCCCGGATCCGCGCGTCTGGTGCGGGCGGCGGCGGGGTGCTGCGAGGCGTAGGCGTTATATGTAATAACAGCAAGGGTCGAGGGCGGCCGGAAGCGCGGCATCGCCCTCACCCGTGCTGATGCGGCAGATAGTCCTGGGTGATCTGCTTGTGCTCCAGGAAGTCCTCCACGGACGCCAGGCCGCCGAGGCGGCCCACGCCGCTCGACTTGTAGCCGCCCTCCTCGAACTCCACGGTCAGAATTCGCCCAGCTGTTGAACGAGACGAGACCCGCGTCGAGTTGCCGGGCGACCCGCACCGGCCGGTCGGCGTCCCTGCCGAGACACAGGCACTGAGGCCGTACTCGGTGTCGTTGGCGAGGGGCCACCGCCTCCGCCTCGGTGTCGAAGACCTGGACCGTCTGCACCGGCGAACGTCTCCTCCTGGACGATCGCAAGCGAGAGTCGGGCACGGTGAGCGGCGTCGGATGGTAGAAGGCGCCGCCGGCCAGCTCGGGGCGGGTGCTCGGACCGCCTCGGACGATCGGTTTGGCACCAGCCGCGACGGCCGCCTCCACGGCGGCGTCGACCCGGGCGACCGCCGCCTTGTCGATCGGTGGTCCGATCTGGCTGGCGGCGTCGGACGCCGGCCCTGGCCGTACGCTCTCAGCCGTGCCGCGAGAGCGGCGGTGAAGGCGTCGGCGATCTCCCGCTACGAGGATCCGGCTCCCCGTCATGCAGAACTGGCCCGCGAAGACGGTGCATGACTGCACGGCCGTGGCGAGGGCGGCCTGCAGTCGGCGTCCGCGAACACCAGATGCGGCGTCTTGCCGCCCAGCTCAGGCCCACCCTCTTGAAGCGGGCCGCGGCCTGCGCGACCATGCGGCCGGTCGCGGTACTCCCGGTGAAGCTGATCACCGGCACCTTAGGGCGAGTCGACGAGCAGCCGGGCGACTTCGGAAACCGGACTCGACGACGACGTTTCACCACTCCCTCGGCAACTCGGGTACGGAGGCGAGGATCTCGCCCATCAGCGCCGCGGTCATGGCCGCCTGTCCCGGCATCTTCACCACGGCCGTGCAACCCGCCGCGAGCGCCGGTGCCAGCGCGCGGATGCACAGATAGGCGGGGGAGTTCCACGGCACCACGATCCCCGCGACGCCGATGGGCTGCCGGATCGACATCGCCATGCGGCCGGGTTGCGGGTCGGTGACCCGGCCGTGCGGATGCGCGGCGAGACCGCCGCGAACCGCAGCGCGCGCAGGATGAAGTGCGCCTCGAAGCCCGCCTCGTGCCGGGTTGCCGTTCTCCCTGCACAGAGTGGCGATCACCTCCGGCATCCGAGCGTCGTAGGCGTCGGCGAGGTGCTCAGGGCGGTCGCCCGCACCATCGGATCCAGCGACCACGTGCCGTCCCGGAACGCGCGGTCGGCCGCGTCGACGGCACGGTGGCCCACGTCGGCGTCCGCGTCCGCGTACGTCCCGATGACTCTCGCCCGTCGCGGGGTCGATGCTGTCGCGCGGCGCGAGGAAGCACCCATGCGCCTTCGATCCAGTGCCGTACCGCGTTCTCGTCGGTCATGCCGGCGACTGCTTGCTCGGTCGGGCCCGGCGGAAGGGTGACGTGATGTGGGGAGGACTACAGACCGAGCAGGCGCTCGGCGTTGCGGTGGGCGATCTTCGAGCGGTCGGCTCGCTGACCGGCGCCGTGCGCAGGAACGCGGTGGCCGTCGCCATGTCCCTCGAAAGGGATGGTCGGTGCCGAAGAGAACGTGGTCCGCTCGAGTGCGAGCAGCGCGCACAGCAGGGGCGGGGGCGAGCGAACCCCGCTCGTCGTGATGTGCAGGTTGCGCCGGACGTACTCCGACGGGCGGCCCAGGGCCAGTTCGACCCCGTGGTGAGCGTGGTAGTCCCAGCGCGAGTCCAGCCGCCACAGCAGGTACGGCGGGCCCTCGCCCATGTGCCCCAACAGCACCCTGGCCCGAGGGAAGTCGTCGAAGACGCCGCCGAAGACCAGGCGCAGGAAGTGCGTCGCGGTCTCCGTGCCCCAGCTCCACATCGGGCCGACGAGTTCGGGGTGCCCCTCGATGACGTGCGGGGTGCCGACACCGTTGGCGGGATGCAGGTAGAGCGGTACGTCCAGCCCTTCGAGCCGCTCCCACACCCCGCGCAGGGCGGGGTCGTCGAGGTAGCGGCCCTGTGTGTGCGCGTTCACCAGCACTCCGCGCAGGCCCAGTTGGGAGACGGCGCGCTCCAGTTCCTTCGCCGCTGCCTGCGGATCCTGCAACGGCAACGCCGCGAAGCCGGCGAAGCGGCCGGGGTGGTCCGCCACCACCGACGCGAGCAGGTCGTTGACCGCCGCGGCCCGGGAGACCGCGGTTCCGGCGTCCGACTCGGCCTGGATTCCCGGGGCGTTGAGGGAGAGAACCTGCATGTCGAGACCCGCCGCGTCCATCTCCGCGAGCCGCTCGCCCGTGACGTCGAGGAGCCGCCGGGACGCCTCGCGCCACTTCTCCGGCTGGAGGATCGAGGCCGACGAGGCGCCGTACGCCGCCAACCCGGGTGACGAAGTGTTCCTCAAGGCCGATGGTCCGCATCGCGACTCCACTGTCGGGTTTCATTTATATGCATTGACTTCATGGATGGTGAAACCTAGGGTTCCGTGGGTGTCAACCCTCGGGAACGTCCGACTGACGGTCCGACGGAAGGTCCGAGCGAAGGGAGATACCCGATGACGGGTGCGGGGCACGATGCCGTGGAGCCGGGACCGGACACGGTGCCGGTGGACGTGGCCGTGGTGGGATACGGGCCGGTGGGCATGGTGACGGCCGCCCTGTTGGGGCGGGCGGGGCATCAGGTCCGGGTGTCTCGAGCGGTACGAGGGCTCGTACAACCTGCCGCGTGCGGCCAGCTTCGACGACGAGACGATGCGCACCCTGGCACGGCTCGGCGTCGCGGACGACCTGCTGCCGCGAGTGCGCGTGCAGCCCACGTACGAATGGCGCAACGGCAGTGGCGACCTGCTCATCGAGCAGCGCTTCGCCGCGACCGGACGCAGCGGGTGGGCCGAGTGGGCACATGATGTACCAGCCCGATCTGGAGGCCGCGCTGGACGGAGTCTGTCGTTCGATGCCGAACGTGGACGTGCGGCACGCGCACACCGTCGTCGCCCTGGAACAGCACACGGAACACGTCGAGCTCACCGTCGAGGGTCCCCGGCGGGCGCGAGACGACGAGGGCGCGGTACGTGGTCGCTTGCGACGGGGGCAACAGTTTCGTGCGGTCGGCCCTCGGCATCGGCCTGCACGACTACGGCTTCTCCGAACCGTGGATGGTGTGCGACTTCCGGTTCCGCCGTCCGGCGCCGGTGCCACCGGCCTCCAACTCGGCGACCCTGCGGGCCCGACCTCGATCATCTCGCTCGGACCGGAGCACCACCGCTTCAGCTTCATGCTCGACTCCGTGGACGACTTCCCGGTCGAACGCGATCCGCAGCGGGTCTGGAAACGCGTGGCGCCCCACCTACACCCGATGACGCCGACCTCATCAGGGTCGCCACCTACACGTTCAGGTCGCTCATCGCGCGGGACTGGCGCGCGGGACGAGCGCTGCTCGCGGGTGACGCGGCGCACCAGATGCCCCCGTTCCTCGGACAGGGCATGTGCTCGGGCTTCCGCGACGCGCAGAGCCTCGCGTTCAAGCTGGACCTGGTCCTGCGCGGACGTGTGCCGGACACCGTCCTCGACACACGTATCAACAGGAGCGTGCACCTCACGTGCGGACGGTGACCGAGAAGGGCATCGAACTGGGGCACCTGCAGACGCTGCGCGACTCCGGTGCGGGCCGCGGAGCGCTCGACCGGTCCTCCTGGCCCGGCGCGCGGAGGCGAAGGCGCCCGAGGCGGTGCGCCTGCCGGGCCTCGTCGAGGGCCTCCTCGCGCGGAACTCGGGTGCCGGCCGGGGGCAGCTGTCGGTGCAGGCGGTGGTGGACGACGGCTCGCGCCGCGACCGCCTGGACCAGCTCGTGGGCGGCGGCTTCCATGTGCTCGTCATCGCCGAACAGTTGGCGGCCCTGGAGTCCACCAGCCTGTTGGACGAACTGGATCGCGCGGAGGTACGCGTCGTCGTACCCGGTGAACAAGCTGCTCCCGCACCGGCGTGCGGCCATCGTCCATGACGTCCGGGGCACCTACCGCGCCTGGTCTCGCCGACCTCGGCTGCGCGGCCGCCGTGGTCCGCCCCCGACTCTACGTCTTCGGCACGGCGACCGGCGGGGGACGCCGTGCCCGCTCTGCTCCGGGAGTTGCTGGCCGCGGTGAGCGGTGGCACTGAGGTCGGAAAGGCGCGAGCGGAGGCCTGATGTCGCAACTCCGCGGCCTGCTCTGGGAGGGGAGGGGACGGTCATATCATCGCCGCTGTGACAGATCAGCGCCCTCCGCATCCGAAGCCGGTGATGCCTCGCCGGGCCCGCCAGGGCATTCAGTCCGTCGAACTGGCCATGACGGTCCTGCTGGCCCTCGAGGAGGGCCGGGGCCGATGAGCCTGACGCAGATCGCCGCCGGCGCCGGCATGCAGCCGAGCAAGGCCCACCGCTACCTCGTCAGTCTCGCCCGGGTGGGTCTCGTCGCCCAGTCACCCAGTTCCGGGCGGTACGACATGGGGCCGTCCATGCGGCGACTCGGCGTCGAGTCGCTGCGCAGGATGGACGAAGTCGCCCTGGTCAGTGAGCATTTGACCGAGCTACGGGACCGCACGTCGCACGCGGTCAACCTGGCGGTGTGGGGCGATCACGGGCCCGTCGTCGTGCGCTGGGAGTACGGTGCGCACGCACTGCCGATCACGGTCCGGGTCGGCGCCACCATGCCGCTGCTGACCTCGGCCATGGGCGGAGCCTTCCTCTCGCCCATCTGCCCGAACAGATCACCGAACCCGTGCTGTGCGGGCAGTTGCAGACGGAGGCGCTGGACGCGGCGGCCCCGGGCGACGGTGGCCCGGATCAAGGAAGAAGTGCGGCGCGAAGGCGTGGGACCGCCACGGCCGGCGGGGTCATTCCTGGTGTCACCTCCCTGGCCGCCCCGGTCTTCACCGCGGGCGACTCGTTCCCGCTCGTCGTCACCCTGGTGATGCCGGCACGCGGTGTCTCCGAACAGGAACTGCCCGGCTTCGCGACGGAACTGTTGAACGCGACCCGGGCCATGTCCGAGATGCTGGGGCACTCTCGCGCGGCCGTCGGGCTGAGACGCTCGATGCACCCTGGCGAGCCGTCCTCGGACGAGGGCGGCGCGGGAGCCTCAAGCGGTCGGGCGTTGCGGTGGGTCAAGAGGCGGGGGACGGTGCTGAGGTAAGCACGGACCGCGCCCGATGTTTCTCCCCTCCCGGCTGAGCACCATCAGATCCGGTCCCGTCAGTGAGCCGTGAAGTGGTCGGTACGCGAGACCCGGCAAGGCGATGCGCTCTGTGGCGGTGGGGACGAGGGCCACCCCCGTGCCCGCGGACGCCAGCGCGAGGACGCCGAGGGTGCTGCCGACCAGCCGGGCCCGGGGCCCGGCCTTCGGCCACGGCGGGCCAGAGCCGGGAAAGGATGGTCTCGCCTTCGTCTTCACTCGCGAAGACGATGAGGTCATGGTCGGCGAGATCGGCGGTGGTCACCACGGCGGCGGACGCCAGTTCGTGGTCGGAGCGCAGGGCGACCGACATCGGGGTGGGCCCGCGGCGGCTGACACGCAACCCCTTGGCGTCCTTGAGGCCGAGGTCGGGGGCAGTATCCGATGTCGAGTGTGCCATCGCGAACTCCCTGGACCTGAGAGGCAGGCGGGAAGCTCGGTCAGGTGAGGTCGACTCCTGGCTGCGCGCGGTGGAAGTCCCGTAGATCGTCGGCGAGGACGCCCTGCAAGGCCGCGACGCCCGAGAAGCCGATGCGTACCGCTCCTGTCTCCCGTGCACCGGCTGCCGTGCGACATGCAGCGCGCGGTCGGCCTGTGCCAACGCACGGCGGGCCTCCGGAAGAAGCAGCTCTCCGGCCTCGGTCAGCTCGACGCGTCGGCTGGTCCGGACGAACAGAGGTCCGCCCACCTCGCGTTCCAGGGCCTGCACCTGGGCGCGAGGGTGGACTGGGTGACGCAGCAGGGCCGAGGCGCGGCCGAGTGTCGTTCGTCGGCGACAGCGACGAAGTAGCGCAGGTGTCGCAGCTCCATTGATTGTGCCTCACTCATCGGCAGAAACGATTGATCCATCGTATCTTTCGGTTGGACCAATCGTTCACTCGGGCAAATACTGACGCATGAACGCGACACTTCAGGACCGACAAGACATCGCCGACCTCATGACGGGATGGATTCACCGTGACCTGGGCGAGTGGGACAGGTTGAAAGGACTCTTCCACCCCGACGGCCGGATCGAGATCACCTGGGCTTCGAAGGACCCGCGTACGAGTTCGTGGACGCCTCCGCGCGCATGGGCGCGTCGGCCTTCCGTACCAAGCACTGATCACGGCGCCCGCCGTGACCTTCTCCGCTGACGGAACCCGGGCCGTCAGTGAGACCAACGCCGTCTCATCATCGGCGAGAACGTCGGACCTGGGCTCTTCGGATGCAACGGCCGCCAACCGATTCATCGACCGCTTGAGAAGAGGGACGGTGCGTGGCGCATCAGTGACCGCAAGAGTGTCTACGACTTCGGCACCTTCACCTTCCTGTCGGCGTCGTCGACATCGACAGGGAGGCGGCCGCCCGGCATCCGCGGGAGTACGCGGCCTCGCCTACCTGCTGGAGTGCGCCAAAGCGGCTTCCCGGGTGAGCCGAGTCTTCGCGACCGCGCAGCAGCCTTGAGCGGGACATCAAGACGTCTGCCTCGCGTGGCTGCGAGGCGGAGGGCCGCGTGGCGTAGGTGGGCCGGGGCTTGTCCCGGGCAGCGACGGGCGCGAAGGCACCCGCCGCCCGCCGCGTCCGGGCGGGTGCAGGGGTCAGGGGCGCGCGGCGCGGGCAGCGGGTTCCGTCGGGCCGCGGCCGGGCGGCACGGGTGAGGGTGTCCCGTCCCCGGCGGGATCGCCCACGGCAGTCCGACTGGCGCCGAAGGGGTAGTGAGTGCCGCGGCGACGGCGTATGCCGCGGCGCAGACCAGGAACGCGGTGCTGAAGCCGCCGCCCAGGGCATCCAGAAAATAGGCTAGGGCCGCTGACCCCGGCGTGCCCGGCGGCAGGCTGTTCACGGCGAGAGGGCCGCCCGCCGAGGCGACCTCTCGTGCGGCCGTGTGGTCTCAGCGGCCGGCGGGTGACCGCGGCCGGACAGGTTCGTCGTAGTGCCGAACCCGCGCCGCCAGGGCGACCGCGCCGACGACGACCGGGCCGAGGGCGCGAATCCGCGTCGCGCAGCATGTTGCGGTGGCGCTGGCCATGCCCGCCAGGTGAAAGGCACGCTGCCCACTGGCCACGGCCGTGACGGAACCGATGGTCAGGGGCGAATCCGGATGCCGATCAAAGAGCGGGGCGCCGTGAACGCGCCGAGCCGCGGGTCGGTGACGTCTCAGCCGGGCGCACAGCAGGCAGCGCCGGCCGCCACTCAGGGACGAACCCTGAAGTCAGGAGCCAGACGGGCGAGTCTGGTGCAGCAGCCGCGAGACGACGGGGATGAGGGGAGGAAGGCAGGACCCCGGCAGGAGCAGGAAGGGGAGCGCCACCCGAATCGGGTCCTGGTGCTGCATCGGGACCCAGCCACATGCTCGTCGCGAAGCAGACGCCGAGGAAGGCGAGCATGCCTTCGATGACCGCGGCGGCGGACGACACGGTGAAGGCTCGCCGCGGAACAGGCGGTCGAGGATGGGGACGGCGCCCCAGCTCGACCCACGACGAATGCCGCGAGGAACATCGCGCCGAAGGCCAGGGAGAGAATGACGGGCAGGGTCGTCCAGCCCGACCGGGGCCTCGACGGCGCCGTACAACACCAGGATGAGGCCGGGCGCGAAGGTGACCTGACCGGCTATGTCGAGTTTGCGGCCCTTCGGGTGATTTCGACTCCGTCGCCAGCGCCGCGGTGAGTACCATGCCGCCGCACGAGGGCGAGTCCTAATGAGCACCCAGAAGCGAGCCGCGCCAATGTCCCGATCCTGGCGAACATGCCGCCGAGCAGGGATTACCGGCTGCACCCGCGGACAGGAAGCCACCCAGACCGCGACGGCATGCGCTCGCTGCCGTGCGTCGCGGGCGACCGCGGTGAGTGCCGTGAGCGAGCGTAGCGATCAGTTCGGCGCCCAGTCCGTTCAGGGCGGCGCCGAGCCAGACACCTGAACGGTCGGCGGCGAGCGCGGCGACGAAAGCTGCCGGCGGCGATCAGCGCGGTGCCCGCGAGGACGAGCCTGCGGCGTCCGAACAGGTCACCCAGGACGCCGAAGGTGAACGAAGCACACCCACCGCGATCATGAACGCGTGATGTGATCCAGGTGAGTTGAGCCATGGCGCGCCTCAACTCCCGCTGGAACAGCCCGTTCAGTGAGGCCGGCAGGGCGTTCGCGACCTGGGCCACGACACCGCGCCGCTGGCTGCGGCCAGCGTTCCGGGTAGCCCGGTGTCCGGGTGGCCCCTGCGGTCGGGTCCGGGGACGTCGTCGTCCCGTTGTTGAGTGTCATCGCTCGTTCTCCCTGACTGGGGACTTCGGGTCTCGTGGAAGCGGGAAACCCGAAACGTGGAAGCGCTCGGCCCGCGCACGTGGTGGGGAGAGGGAGACACGGCGCGCGTCCGGCGTGGTGCCGTGGAGAATGACACTTCGCTTTACGTCGCGTCAATGAACTATGCGGAAGCTAATGTGACTGTTCTTCGCGTAAGGCGGTGGCCAACCTGCTAACAGCGGGTGCGCCCTGCAGGCGTGGTGTGCCTTCGCCGGTACAGCGAAGTCCCCGAAAGCCGGTATGGCCAGGGGCGTAGGCTGTCGACTGGGCCCACCTGGGCATCGCTGCGAGCTGCGCCACGGTCGCGCCGCCCTCCACCTGCAGGATGGTCGCCAGCTCGCAGCGCGTGGTCCACGCCGGCGACGGTGCAGGGCGGCGGATTCTTCCGCAGCTTCGTCCATGTCGACTTCTCGCACGATTCTGCTGTGCGGAATCTGCAAGCTTCATCAGTGGACGCCGTGCACGCTGGCCCCGTGACGGACGCCTCTGCCCAGGACATCGCCCCCGCACCCGGTAGCGTGCGCCGCCGTCCGATCGTCAGGCCGTCCCGGCACCCGAGGTCGAGCGCGTCGGCCAGAGGCAGCCGTGCGGTCGAGCGATCGGACGTGGCGGGTGGTCAGCCGGCGAGTTGCTGGCCGAACTTGGCGCTCTTCGTCGCCGAGCCTGATCGGCGAGAACGTGGCGGCTCGCGGTGGTCAGGCCGGTCTTAAGAGCCGCGGAGGTTCCACAGGGGCGCCCGAGTCGGTGAAGGTGCCGTCCTCGCCGGGGCCGTGGCGGTCAGGTCGGCGTGGCCGTCCTTGTCGAGGTAGGTGAGGTGCACCTGGCGGCCGAAGTCGTCGCCGCTTCGGCGATGCCGGGTACTCCGGCGGTGGTCTGCGGTAGGCGACGGCGCCCTTGCCGTCATGCCGCCGTTGGCCTTGACGCGCCCTTCTGAGCAGCACGACCGCACCGGTTCCGGTCGTCGCGCCCAGGCTGCCGGACGCCGACGGCGACCTCGGCCCTGCCGTCGCCGTTCACGTCGCCTCGCGCTGGGAGGGAGGCGCCGAACGCGTCGTCGTCCTCGCTGGCCCCGGGGACGCCCGCGGTGGCCTGCGATGACCTTCTTTGCGCGCGCGTTGGTCGGTCCTGCCGAGCTGCCGTACTGGATCGTGATGCTGCCCGGGTGGGGAGTCGATGACTTCGGTGACGGCGCCGATGTCACTGAGTGGATCAGATCGCCGCACCCGTCGCCGTCGACGTCGCCGACGGTGCCGCTGTAGGCCGTGCCGAGCTTGGTGGAGCTGTGGCTGACGCCGGTGCGGCCGCCCTTGAAGAAGCGGGCGTCGTGCGTCATCTCCTCGATCCGTGCGTGCTGACGATGTCATCGATGCCGTCGCCGGTGAGGTCCCCGGTGATGAAGGAGCGAAGGCCGGTGGGCCCGTCGCTAGTGACGATGCTGTCCGTGGACGCGGGGCTTGCCGGTGCGGGTGATCGGGCCGTAGTCGATGGTCATTCCGGAGACGTCGGGGTCGTCGCTGGGCACGTCGTTGACGACCAGGTCGCGCTTGCCGTCGCCGTTGAAGTCCCCGTGGCGAACTCGGAGTTCGCGTAGGGCAGGAGGGTGTTCGCGCCGGTCAGCCCGGAGGCGGAGCCCCACAGGACGTGTCGCCTTGTTGCCGCTGTCGTCGCCGCCGGTCACGAGCAGGTCGGTGTAGCCGTCGGCGTCGAGGTCGGCGGGGACCATCTGGTAACCGAAGGCGAACGTGTCCTGGAGGTCGCCGGGGACGCCCGGGGTGGCGCGGCTGATGAGCTGGTGGCGCTCGGTGCCGGGGCCGGAGGCGGTGCCGTACACGATGGAGAGGTAGCCCGCGTTCTCGACGCCGTCGACAGTGCCGTGGGGTGCGGCGACGGCGAGGTCGCGCGAAAGCCGTCGTGGTCGAAGTCGGTGACCGGGGTGCGGGGCGGCTGCGGGGCCGCGGCCGCGGTGCCGGCGGTGACCGAGACGGCGAGAGGTGCGGTCAGGGCGGCGACGGCGATGGCGCTGACGAGAATGCGGCGGGGCACGGTTCCTCCTGTGGGGTACGTGGGTGACGGAGGAGGAGACAGGCCCTTGTGGGCGAAGGTTGTCTGCTGCCTGAACTCCGTTACGTGATCCGGACTTTTGCCGTGCGACACCCGCTGTTCACCCGGAAGCCCCGGCGCTCGTCGGCTGCCGGCGCGGCGCATCCTGTCTGCCGGAGCCGCGGCGCAGCAGCCGGTACTGGTCACCGCCGCCAGGGGCTGGTCTCATGCTCGGGGACCACACCACCAGGAGGAACCCGTGGTACATCCGCAACGGCTCTCCCCGAGGAGCAACTCGCCGATGCCAAAGCGCTGTTGAGCCTCCCTCGGATCGTCGTGATTCGCGGTGAAGCGGCGCGCACGAAAACGCGAAAGCGTTTCACGATAAATGCGAAAACGGCTAAACACCCAATCTGATTCTCGAACGAAGTACTATA
>NZ_JASERH010000089.1:0-42844 GCF_030766975.1 Streptomyces sp. KL116D
TACTTCGTTCAGTTTGGGGTGGGTGTTTAACCGTTTCGCATTTATCGTGACGCTGGTTTCGTGCCTGCCTGTATTAGAAGTCCGGTGTGCGCCCCGCCGCGGAGTGCCCGCAGTCCCAGTGCGGAATGTTGGCACGCGACCAGGACCCAGCGTCTTGTCCGTCTTTTTTCGCCTGCGCGCCGGCCGCGGCGATCGCGGGCCAGAAGTCGCCGGGCGCCCACATCGCCTGCGGGTGCTGGGCGGCTGCGTGCGGATCACGGCGCGGCGTCGGGCGCAGCCTGCCGTGCCACCAGGTCGGCCTGGACGGCGGCGTCCGACGCGGGGTCGACCCAGAAGGGGAGGAGTCGGCGGAGCCGGCGCAGTCCTGGCCGGCGGGTTCGGCGAGCGGAGTGCGCGGCCGCCGCCGGTGTCGTCGGGGCAGCCGGTGGCACGAGGGCGGACCGGGAGGAGGTGCGGCGGCCGCGAGCGCGGGCGCGGGTGGTGCGGGCCACGGTGTGCCGGGACGGACGGGACGGGCATCCTGCCCCTGGTTCAGGGCGCGGGCAGCGTCCGAAGCAGTCGTTGCATGGGACCATCGGTCCCGATTGCCGTCGCACCGCACCGGTGGGAGCGGTGCGACGATCGACCAAAAGGGCGAGACAGGGCTGACTTTCCATATATGACGGCCGGTAAGGTCGGGGACGTGCCAAGCCGCTCAGTCTTGCCTTCGATCCGATCGCCCGCGCCGACGAACTCTGGAGGCAGCGCTGGGGGTCCCGTGCCGTCCGCGGCCGCGATCACCTCCGATCATGCGCGCGCACCAGATCCTGCTTTCGGCGGGTCGACGCGGTCGTCAAGCCGTACGGGCTGACCTTCGCGCGCTACGAGGCCCTGGGTCCTGCTCACCTTCTCCAAGGAGGGCGAGCTGCCGATGTCGAAGATCGGCGAGCGCCTCATGGTCCACCGACGTGCCTGTGACGAACACGGTGGACCGGCTGGTCAGGTCCGGCCTCGTCGACAAGCGCAACCCGAACGACGGCCGCGGCACGCTCGCCACCATCACCGACAAGGGCCGCGAGGCGTCGTCGAGGCCGCCACCCGCGACCTCATGGCGATGGACTTCTGGCCTCGTGTACGGCTTGCGGACGAGTGCGGCAGAGATCTCGCGACGCTGCGCCCGCTGCGGGTGGCGGCGAGCGACTACCGACGACGAGTGACGAGGGCCACCGGGCCCGCTTCAAGATCGAGCAAAACGGGCGGTTACGCTCGGCGATGAAAGAAGAGCGTGCTGACCCGCTACCGCGTCGCTGGCCTACGCACCCGATGTGCTCCTGCGTTCCTACCTGTGCCTCGGCATGATCGCCAAGTACGCGTTCAAGGTGGACAGCCGCTGACGTGACGCAGGTCGTCGCGACCGCGCACGGCTGGCTGTACGTCGTCTACCTGGTCTTCGCCTTCGACCTGGGCTCCATAGGCGAAAGTGGCCGGTCGGCCGGCAGCTGTGGGTGCTGATCGCGCACCATCCCGACCGGCCGCCTTCTTCGTGGAGCCGCAAGGTCTCCCGCGTGCTGGAGGCCAAGGTCGCCGACGACGCGCGCGAACCTCGCTCAAGCGCTCCGATCCGAACGCCGCGCGCGACGCCCTCGTCGACGCCGCCCACCGGGCTCGCCGAGTGGGTGCTTGCGCTCTGCCGCCGAGGCGCGCACGACCGCGACGCAGCGTCACCGCAGGCAAGGGCGATCGACGCCGTGAGAAGGCGTCCGGCGTACGCGGCGTGCAACGCGCCCGCCGCGTACGGGAGCTGGGACGCGCCGGCCGCGGTCGGCCGGGAGGTCGCCGAGATCCTCGCGGGTTGCGTGCTGGCTCCACGTTCTTCGTGCGGGCGCAAAGCACCACACTCGCGCGCGCCTTCTCCTCGCCGACGGCGCGCACGCGGTCATGCGCGAGCGCCGGCTGCGCCCACGCTCTCCGAAGGCACGGCCCTGGCCGGTGTCGCCGTCTCGCAGCGGCGTGCGTCGCGGAGCTGCCGGTGCAGCGCGACCGCTGCACGGCGGCGGATCCCGCGCTTCGACGGATAGCGCGCGCCCTGGTACACCGGCTGCCCTGAACGACGTGTTCCTGCTCGGCGGTGCCACGGATCTGGCGGCGAGGTCGCCCTCGCAGTCGCCGAAATCGCGCGCACAGCCAGGACTCACCCCCACGCGATGGCGCGCGGATGGCCGCGCTCACCGGCGCTCCTGCGGCACGAGGTCGGCCTGACCCTCGACGGGCTCACGGTCCCGGCCGACGCCAGGTCGTGATCCGGCAGCCGTACGAGGAGTGGGCGCGGGCCGACCGCCTCAGTTGAACACCAACACCAACCCGCCGTCCTCGGCGTCACCCGAGCCGCTCGACCTGCTCGACGCGTCGGGCGACGACGGGAGCGGAGGAGACCGCGGGCGTTCTGCGCGCACGCCTCGACGCCGTGCGCCGCGCCGCGTACGCCCCCGTCGACGAGGTGCCGGCGGGGGAGTGCCTGACGCGACCGGCCTCGCCGTGAAGACGCGCGCGTACGACCTCATGCGGGCGGCGGCCACGGCCGCGGTCGTGGCCGGCGGCGGCCGCGCGCTCGGCACTCTCCGCGCCCGCGCAGCGGCTCGCCCGCGAGGGCCTGTTCCTCCTGGTGCAGGGGCAGACTGGCGGACGTGCGCGGCGCGCATCTGGCGGCGCTGCGGGCCTGAGGACGGCCCCCAGGGGTGATCCTTCGCCTTGGGCCATCGACTTTTACTAGGACGTCCTAGTAAATTCGAGGGTATGGACGCTGACGCGATCGAGGAAGGCCGCCGACGCTGGCAGGCCCGTTACGACAAGGCCCGCAAGCGTGACGCGGACTTCACCACGCTCTCCGGAGATCCGGTCGACTCCCGCCTACGGGCCGCGGCCCGGGGACACGTACGAAGGCTTCGAGCGGATCGGCTGGCCCGGCGAGTACCCGTTCACCCGCGGTCTGTACCCGACCGGGTACCGGGGCCGGACCTGGACCATCCGCCAGTTCGCCCGCGGGTTCGGCAACGCCGAGCAGACGAACGAGCGCTACAAGATGATCCTGGCGAACGGCGGCGGCGGGCTCTCCGTCGCCTTCGACATGCCGACGCTGATGGGCCGCGACTCGGACGACCCGCGCGCGCTCGGCGAGGTCGGCCACTGCGGTGTCGCGATCGACTCGGCGGCCGACATGGGCGTCCTGTTCAAGGACATCCCGCTCGGCGACGTCACGACGTCGATGACGATCAGCGGTCCGGCGGTCCCCGTCTTCTGCATGTACCTCGTCGCGGCGGAGCGCCAGGGCGTCGACCCCGGCGTCCTGAACGGCACGCTCAGACCGACATCTTCAAGGGTACATCGCGCAGAAGGAGTGGCTCTTCCAGCCCGAGCCGCACCTCGTCGCCTCATCGGCGACCTGATGGAGCACTGCGCCGCCGCCATCCCCGCGTACAAGCCGCTCTCGGTCTCCGGTTACCACATCCGCGAGGCGGGCTCGACGGCCGCGCAGGAGCTGGCGTCACGCTGGCCGACGGATTCGGGTACGTGGGCTGGGAGGTTGAGCCGCGGGCTCGACGTGGACGTCTTCGCGCCCGGCCTCTCGCTACTTCTACGACGCGCACGTCGACTTCTTCGGAGGAGATCGCCAAGTTCCGCGCGGCCAGGCGCATCTGGGGCGCGCTGGATGCAGGACGTGTACGGGGCGACGAGCGAGAGGGCGCAGTGGCTGCGGTTCCACACGCAGACCGCGGGCGTCTCGCTGACCGCGCAGCAGCCGTACAGCAACGTCGTACGGACCGCGGTCGAGGGCCTCGCCGCCGTGCTCGGCGGCACCAGCTCCCTGCACACGAACGCCCTCGACGGGACCACTCGCCCTGCCGAGCGAGCAGGCGGCGAGTCGCGCTGCGCACGCAGCAGGTCCTCATGGAGGAGACCGGCGTCGCCAACGTCGCGGACCCGCTGGGCGGTTCCTGGTACGTGGAGCAGCTCACCGACCGCATCGAGGCGGACGCCGAAGATCTTCGACCAGATCAAAGGGAGCGCGGGCTGCGGGCGCGCGGACGGGCAAAGCACCCCATCGGGCCGATCACGTCCGGCATCCTGCGCGCGGCATCGAGGACGGCTGGTTCACCGGGGAGATCGCGGGAGTCGGCGTTCCAGCACCAGCAGTCCCTGGAGAAGGGCGACCAAAGCGGGTCGTCGGGGTCAACGTCCACCACGGGTCCGTCACCGGCGACCTGGAGATCCTGCGGGTCAGCCACGAGGTCGAGCGGGAGGCAGGTGCGGGTCCTGGAAGTGACCGGAAGGGGGCCGGGACGACGCGAAGGTGCGGGCGCGCTGGACGCGATGGTCGGTGCCGCGCGCGACGGGTCCAACATGATCGGGCCGATGCTGGATGCGGTGCGGGCGGAGGGCGACGCTCGGCGAGATCTGTGGTGTGCTGCGTGATGAATGGGGCGTGTACACGGAGCCGGCCGGCTTCAGCGCCCACCCGGCCCGGGCCACGCCCACGCGCCGCGACCGCACCTGTTTGTCCGCCGGGTGCGGCTGCGTGGGCTTCTCGCGCAGTTCCCCGCGCCCCTGAAAGCCGGCTTCGCGCCGTGGTCACCACTGTTTGTTCGCCGGGTGCGGGTCTCGTCGGTAGTTGCTCGCGCAGTTCCCGCGCGCCCCTGAGATGCGCACCTTCGGGTGGCATCTCCCGGCGAGGAAGGCTGCGCGCAGCGCATGCCTTCAGGGGCGCGGGGAACTGCGCGAGAAGCCGTCGGCCACGCAGTCGAGCAACGAACCCGTCGTGCCGAGTTCTTACTCGGACGCCGCCGACAGGCCGCCCAGGAGGAGGGGCCGTGAAGCGGCGGACCCAGTCCGCGTCCACCGGCTCCGCGCTGACCAGCGTCCGGTGCACCACGGCCCCGGCCGCCACGTCGAAGATGAGGGTCCGCCGTCTCCGCGGCCACACGGATCCGCCGGCACCGGCAGCTCACCGCGCCGCTCCGGCCCGCGCCCGCCCCTCCAGGACGAGACGTTTCTGCCGGTCCACGATCGACGTACGGATCCGCTCCCGCAGCGGCGCGTCCCGGGTCGACTCCGCGACGACCGCCATCAACGCCGTCTTCGTCTCAGGCCGGTCCAGGATCGCCGCGAACTGAAGCACCACGCCCTCGATGTCCGCGGCCAGCGACCCGCGGTCGGGCAGCTCAAGCTCGTCGAAGAGCACCGCCACCGCGTCCACGACCAACTCGTTTCTTGCCCGCCCAGCGGCGGTACAGAGGGTCGTCTTGGCGACCCCGGCGCGCGTCGCCACGTCCCCCAGCGTCAGCTTCGACCAGCCGAGGTCCACCAGGGCCGCACGCGTCGCCTCCAGGATCGCCTCGTCCCGCGGCGGCGGACTGAGGGGCGACCTGTACGGGAGGGCGTGTGGCTCTGCGTGGTCGACGACCATACCGGCCGGTAGGAAGAAAGGCCTCCGCGCGCGCCGCGTGGGGGCGAGATCACCGGGGCCGCGGCCCACGGGCCACCTCGACAGTTACCTACGACCCGTAGCGAAAGCTCGAACTCGTACGACCGCCCCGGTTCTGCACCCCGGGCCGGCCACGACGAGCGGCAACCACAGGTGCCGGGTGGGGACCCGGCGCCGAGCACCCGGCCGAGTCCGCTCCGTAGACCTCGCAATCCGGCGGGAGGTCACGGAGGCGGACCCGGCCCACAACCGTCCGCGGAAGGGGGAGACTGTACGCATGCAGCCACGGAACATGTCCATGAGCGGAGTCGTCGACCTCGCCGCGGTGAAGGCGGCAGGAGGCCAGGGCGAAGGCGGAGCAGGCGCGCGCCGAAGCGGCCCGGCAGGGCGGCGGTCCTTCCGCCGTGCCCCCGTCGAGCCTTGTCATCGACGTAGACGAAGCGGGTTTTGAACGCGACGTCCTGCAGCGCTCCACCGAGGTGCCCGTCGTCATCGACTTCTGGGCCGAGTGGTGCGAGCCCTGCAAGCAGCTGAGTCTGCTGCTGAGCGGGCTCGCCGTCGAGTACAGCGGCCGCTTCGTGCTCGCCAAGATCGATGTCGATGCCAATCAGATGCTGATGCAGCAGTTCGGGGTCCAGGGATCCTGGCCGTCTTCGCCGTCGTGGCCGGACAGGCGCTGCCGCTCTTCCAGGGCGCCGCGCCCGAGGCCCAGATCCGCGGCACGCCTGACCAGTTGATCCAGGTCGCCGAGGAGCGCTTCGGTCTCACCCGGGATCGCGGTCGACACCGATGCGGAGGGTCCGGCACCGGTCGTGGAGGCTCCGGCCGGCCCGTACGACGCGCTGCTCGAAGCCGCTGCAGGCCCTTGACGCGGGTGACCTCGCGGGCGCCGTCCAGGCGTGCAAGAACGTGCTGTCGGACGACCCCGGCAACACCGAGGCCAAGCTCGGCCTCGGCCAGGCCGAACTGCTCCAGCGCGTGCAGGGCCTCGACCCGCAGGCCGTGCGCAAGGACGCCGCCGAGAAGCCCGGTGACGTACAGGCGCAGATCGCGGCCGCCGATCTGGACCTGGTGGGCGGTCACGTCGCGGACGCCTTCGGCCGGCTCTGTCGACGCGGTGGCCCGCTCGGCCGGTGACGACCGGGAGGCGGCGCGCGTCCGTCTGCTCGAACTGTTCGAGGTCGGGGCGACGACCCGCGCGTGACCACGGCGCGTACGGCTCTGGCCCGGGTTCTCTTCTGAGCCGTCAGTGACCTGTTCTTAAACGCCACGGCTTGTGGTGCCGGGGTGAAAGTTCTGCCACTCAGGGTACACAGCGGCCGCGCTTTACCAAAACTTGGTAATCGCGGCCGCTGTTACTTGGGAGTAAGTCGGGGCCTTCTTCTGCCCTGTTCCGTGCCGGATTCAACCGGTTTCGTAATCTCCTTGACAGCACTAGCGTTGCCGCCCGATGCCGGGCGGTCGTGGTTCGGGTTATCCGTCCGTTACCCGTGAGTAACGAACCCCTGTGCGAGCGACGGAATGCACCACGATCGGGCACGCTCGGTCCACTCCCCACCGTCCGACAGCCATTCGGGACGTGGGGTCCTTGGGTCCCCACCGCAGGTCGACGGCGAACCAAGGGGAGCGTCGCCGGCCTAGGACAGGTCTCCAGCCGTCCGGCTAGCCCGTCCGGCAGGCTGCGCGTGATACCAGGTGCGACCAGTGGTTGTCGCTCGGGGGTGATCGCCGGTGATCAAGGTGCGGATGCGCCTCCGATGCGGGCGCCTCCTTCCCGAGGACGTAGCACTCCTCCCCATCCCTGCCCGGCCGAGCCGCCGCAAGGGGCAGTCAGGGCCGGAGATGTACGTCCGAGAAGGAGGAACAGTCATGAATTCCGTGACTCGTGGCGGAACCAGATGGAAGCGGTTCGCCGTAGTCATGGTGCCGAGCGTCGCGGCGACTGCCGCGATAGGCGTGGCCCTGTCCCAGGGTGCGCTCGCGGCATCGTTCAGCGTGTCGGGTCAGTCGTTCACAGGTGACGGCGGACTCGCCCGATGGCAAGGGCTTCGTCCAGTACGGGGCCATCGACTCCGGTAAGACGGGTACTCACCCCGTCGCCGTCGTCGGCATGAAGTCCGCGACGATCAACAACCTCTGCCAGTCCGTGGTTGTGCCTGTCCCGGTCTTCGGCGACGTGTCGATGAAGCTGTCGGCCGGTGCCGACAAGAGCAACCCCGTGGAGGCCAAGACCCTCTACATCGACGCCGATGACTCCGAAGGCCGATGCGACCTTTCGAGAACATCGACATCGGTGTGGCGGCGGGCGACGCGGCCAAGGGCCCTGGCATCGCCAAGGTGACAAGGCCGACCCGAACTCGTTCGCCCAGCAGGCCGACTCGGTGCACTTCTGAGAACGTCCAGCAGCGGGCGTGGGGCCACCACGGCCGGCACCTTCAAGCTCTCGGGCCCCAAGATGAGCGTCAAGAAGGGCAAGCACGAGTGCTACTAGGCCGTCGGGGTCCGCTCGCGGGCCCGGGTCTTGGCATTTGATGCGCTGAACGGCCGGGCGCGGGGGCGCAAGGGAGAAGACCCCGGGCCGTCCCTCGTGCCCGTATCCGGACAGCCACCGTCACCACAGAACAACGCCATTCCTGAGGAGTTGTACGACACTGAGCGCCGAAGCGCACGCAGGACTGGGCACGAAGCTTGGTCGCATGCGCCACTCGTTCCGAGGGTGGCGCGGTCAGCGCTCATTCTGGGGTGGTCTGCTGTCGATCCTCGGCGGCATTCCCATCATGTACTTCCCGTACGCGAACCTGACGCTGGGCAGCATGACGATCCGGATGGCCACCACGGCCGGTGCCGGTTCGCTCATCATCGGCGTCCTGCTCGTCGTGCTCGGCCTGACGATGTGGTTCCAGCCGCACTCCCGGGTGTTCGCGGGTGTGGCGGCGATTCTTCTCGCCCTGGTCTCCTGGTGGTCTCCAACTTCGGTGGCTTCGTCATCGGCTTCCTGCTCTCCCTGCTCGGCGGTGCCCTCGGCATCTCCTGGGCGCCGGGCAGGCCGCAGGCCGCGACAGCCGCTCCCGGCGGTGACGGGACCGGGTCGGACGACGCCGCTCCGGTGCGCCGCCGATCGAGGGCGCCACTTACCAGGTCGCGGGCGCAAACGACGACGTGTCAGGGACGAGCCCGGACAACGGGACGAACGGGAGGCACCGTGCCGGCTGACGAGGTGCACCACGAGGACTCCGTGATGGAGTCCCGATGCGAGAACCGGGCCGCGGCATGCAGCACCGAGGAGCATCTGTTCACCAGGCTGCACATGCCCGCGGGCAAGGCGATAGCCATCGCGGCCATGCCCACGGCCGTACTGATGGGGCTCGGCCTGACGCCCACGCTGGCGTCGGCCAAGGACAATCCGACGAAGTTCTCGGCGGACGACTACAAGGCGTGCGCCGACGCGATCGGAGGCGGAGAAGGACGGCAAGACCGCCCCGGACGAGAAGGAGACGGCCACGCCGACTCCTTCGCCGTCGGCTTCGGCGAGCAAGGACAGCGGCAAGGACACCGGTACGGGCTCCGGCTCGGACTCCGGCGCGGACGACAAGGGAGACGGCCACCCCGACTCCCCGCCCCGTCCGCGCACCGGCGGGACCGGCTCCGGCTCGGACGACGGCAAGGACGCGGCCACGCCGACGCCCTCGCCGTCCAAGACCACCAACCCGCTCGACCCGCTGGGCGTCGGTGACGCCCTCAGACCTGCTCACGCCGGACGAGAAGGAGACGGCCACGCCGACTCCGTCCCCGTCCGCATCCGGGTCCACCGCGTCGAAGGACGTGGGCGACGCGGTGAAGGACACGGTCGACACGGTCGAGGGCACGGTCAGGACACGACCGACAAGCGCTCGGGACGCCAGTCAAGGACACCGCGGACGGCTCTGGACAAGGCGACCGGAGGAGGCCGCGAAGGCCGCCGAGGAAGCCAAGGATCGCGGCCACGCCGTCGCCGCCGAGCCAGCGAGCGGCATACCGACGACCGCCTGCGGCCACGGACGCGGCCGGCGCCGACGAGGACACTCCGGCCCAGCTGCCGGACACCACCTGGCGCTGGAGGCCAGCTCGCTCCTGCTCAAGGGCGCGACTACAAGGGCCCTCGTCGACGTCCGGATGGCCGACGGCAGCAATCCAAGCGCGTCATGAAGTACATCATCTCGACGGGACCGACATCGGGGATCTGCACCCAGATCGCCGCGCCCGAACGGCAAGTACTCCATCCGCGCGGACAAGGGCTCCACGTCCACGATCCGCAACGGGAAGACGACGATGTACACGGAGGAGCTTTCGTGGCAATCTGCTCGGGCTCGTCCCGATGACGTTCAACGCGAAGAACCCGCCGCCGATCAACCTGCCGATCCCGTACTTCACCAACGTGAAGGTCACGCAGGCCGCGCAGTTCGGTGGCACCTCCTGCACGTGCCGGGTCTGCACACCACGGTCGAGGACAGCTGACCGCACCGCACACAGACGGCCGAGGGCGCCCCCTGTCTCGTACAGGGGGCGCCCTCGGCGTTCGTGCGGGGGAGGCGGGTCAGTCGCGCTCGCCGCCGCCCGGGTGGTGCACCCGACCATGTCTGTGGTGCCGGGGACGCCGGGGGCGAACCGGCCGTGATGACCACGGTGTCGCCGTCGTTGAAGCGGTTCAGCTTCACCCAGCTCGGCGTCGACCAGCTCGACCATCTCGTCGGTGGAGTCCACGTGCGGCACGACGTACGTCTCCACGCCCCAGGTCAGCGACAGCTGGTTGCGGGTCGACTCGTCCGTGGTGAACGCCAGGATCGGCTGGCAGGCGCGGTAGCGGGAGAGCCGCCGGGCCGTGTCGCCGGACTGCGTGAAGGCGATCAGCGCCTTGCCGTCCAGGAAGTCCGCGATCTCGCGCGGCGCGGGCCACCGAACCACCCTGCGTACGCGGCTTGCCGGGCACGAGCGGCTGCAGGCCCTTGCTGAGCAGCTCCTCCTCGGCCGCCTTGACGATCTTCGACATCGTCTTGACGGTCTCGATCGGGTAGGCGCCCACGGACGACTCGGCGGACAGCATGACCGCGTCGGCGCCGTCCAGGATCGCGTTGGCCACGTCGGACGCCTCGGCGCGCGTGGGGCGAGTTGGTGATCATCGACTCCATCATCTGGGCCGCGACGATCACCGGCTTGGCGTTGCGGCGGCACATCTCCACGAGGCGCTTCTGCACCATCGGGACCTTCGAGCGGGTACTCGACGGCGAGGTCGCCACGGGCCACCATCACCGCGTCGAACGCCGCGACGACGCCCCTCCATGTTGGCGACGGCCTGCGGCTTCTCCACCTTGGCGATGACGGGGACCCGGCGGCCCTCCTCGTCCATCACCTTGTGGACGTCCTTCACGTCGTTGGCGTCGCGCACGAAGGGACAGGGCGACCATGTCGCAGCCCATCTTCAGGGCGAAGCGCAGGTCCTCGATGTCCTTCTCGGACAGGGCCGGCACGTTGACGGCCGCGCCCGGCAGGTTGATGCCCTTGTGGTCGGAGATGACCCCGCCCTCGATGACGATCGTCCTGACCCGGGGGCCGTCGATGTCGGTCACCTTGAGCTCGACGTTGCCGTCGTTGATCAGGACCGGGTCGCCCTTGGAGACGTCACCGGGAAGCCCCTTTGTACGTCGTGCCACAGATCGACTTGTCACCGGGGACGTCCTCGGTGGTGATGGTGAACTCGTCACCGCGCACCAGCTCGACGGGGCCCTCGGCGAAGGTCTCCAGGCGGATCTTCGGCCCCTGGAGGTCGGCGAGCACGCCCACCGCGCGGCCCGTCTTTCGGCGGCCGCGCGGACGCGGTCGTAGCGGCCCTGGTGCTCGGCGTGGGTGCCGTGGCTGAGCTGAAGCGGGCCACGTTCATACCGGCTTCGATCAGCGAGACGAGCTGCTCTTCGGAGTCGACGGCGGGGCCCAGCGTGCAGACGATTTTGGAACGGCGCATGGGGGCGATCCTATCGGTTTGTTTCGCTACGGAATATTCCGTCTGGTGGAATCTACAAATGGGCGGGCGTGCGCTCAGGCGTTGCGGTCCTCCGGGGAGCCACCAGCGCGTAGGTCTGCTGCGCGATCTCCAGCTCCTCGTCGGTCGGCACCACGGCGACAGCCACCCGGGCGTACTCGGGCGAGATGATCCGGGCCTCGTCGGAACGTACGGAATTGAGCTCGCCGTCGACCGTGAGACCCAGTTCCTCCAGGCCCGCGACCGCAGCTTCCCGCACCGGCGCGGCGTTCTCGCCGACCCCGGCCGTGAACGCGAGCGCGTCCACCCGGCCGAGCACCGCGTAGTAGGCGCCGATGTACTTCTTCAGGCGGTGGACGTAGATGTCGAAGGCGAGCTGCGCCTCCTGGTCGCCCTCGTCGATCCGCCGCCGGATCTCGCGCATGTCGTTGTCACCGCAGAGCCCGATCAGACCCGACTTCTTGTTGAGCAGGACGTCGATCTCGTCCGCCGACATGTTGCCCACCCGCATCAGATGGAAGATGACGGCCGGGTCGACGTCTCCTGAACGCGTACCCCATCACCAGACCCTCAAGCGGGGTCAGGCCCATCGAAGTGTCCACGCACACCCTGCCGCGCACCGCCGACGCGGAGGCGCCGTTGCCCAGGTGCAGCACGATGACGTTGACCTCCTCCGGCGCCCTGCCGAGGAGCTCGGCTGTCTTGCGGCGACACGTACGCGTGCGACGTGCCGTGGAAGCCGTAGCGCTGGACGCGGTGCTCGTCCGCCGTCTTCACGTCGATCGCGTACCGCGACGCCGACTCCGGCATCGTCGTGTGGAACGCGGTGTCGAAGACGGCGACCTGCGGCAGGTCGGGGCGCAGCGTCATCGCCGTGTGGATGCCCGTCAGGTTCGCCGGGCTGTGCAGCGGCGCCACCGGGATCAGCCGCTCGACCTCCTTGAGCACCGCGTCGTCGATGACGGTCGGCTGCGTGAAGAACTTGCCGCCGTGCACCACCCGGTGGCCGATCGCGGCCAGCTCGGGGGAGTCCAGGCCGAGCCCGTCCTGCGCCAGCTCGGCGGCGACCGCCTTGAGTGCCTCCTCGTGGTCGGCGATCGGCCGGTTCTGCTCGCGCGCCTCGCCGCCGCCACCGAGCAGCGGGGTGTGCTTGAGCCGGGAGGTCTCTCACCGATGCGCTCGACGAGGCCCGCGGCGAGCCGGGAGCTGTCGCGCATGTCGAGGAGTTGGTACTTCACCGACGACGAGCCGGAGTTGAGGACGAGGGACGCGGGACGCTGCCACGGGTGTCGCGCCCTTTCGGAGGGGGTCTGGGCCTGGATCGCGGTGATGACCACGGTGTCTCACGATGTCCTGCACGAGGGCGCCGCGCGACAGGTCGTTGACCGGCTTGCGCAGGCCCTGCAGGACCGGGCCGACGGCGATCGCGCCGGCCGAGCGCTGCACGGCCTTGTACGTGTTGTTGCCCGTGTTGAGGTCGGGGAAGATCAGCACGCTGGCCTGGCCCGCGACCTCGGAGCCGGGCAGCTTGGTGGCCGCGACCGACGGCTCGACCGCGGCGTCGTACTGGATCGGGCCCTCGATCTTCAGGTCCGGGCGGCGCTCCCGGACCAGCTCGGTGGCCTCGCGGACCTTGTCGACGTCGGCGCCGGAGCCCGAGGTGCCGGTCGAGTACGACAGCATCGCGATCCGCGGCTCCACGCCGAACTGGTCGGCGGTGGCCGCGGACTGGGTGGCGATGTCGGCGAGCTGCTGGGGCGTTCGGGTCCGGGTTCACCGCGCAGTCGCCGTAGACGAGGACCTTGTCGGCCAGGCACATGAAGAACACCGACGAGACGATCGCGGCGTCCGGCTTTGGTCTTGATGATCTCGAAGGCGGGCCGGATGGTGGCGGCTGTCGAGTGCACCGAGCCCGACACCATGCCGTCGGCCAGGCCCTCCTGGACCATCAGCGTGCCGAAGTAGTTCACGTCGGCGACCACGTCGTACGCGAGCTCCACGGTGACGCCCTTGTGGGCGCGCAGCTCCGCGTACTTGGCGGCGAAGCGGTCCCGCAGTTCCCGAGCTCTGCGGGTCGATGAGCTCCGAGTCGGCGAGGTCGACGCCGAGGTCCGCGGCCTTCTTGCGGATCTGCTCCACCGGCCCGAGCAGCGTCAGGTCGCAGCCCCCGCGGCGCAGCAGCACGTCGGCGGCGCGCAGCACGCGCTCCCTCGGTGCCCTCGGGCAGGACCACGCGGCGCTTGTCCGAGCGGGCCTGCTCCAGCAGCTTGTGCTCGAACATCATCGGGGGTGACGCGGTCGGACGACGGGGCCTGGATCGTCCGCAGGAGGCTCCGCCGTGTCGACGTACCGCTCGAAGAGCTCCCAGGGCGGTCTCCGCCTTGCGGGCGTCGCCGCGTTCAACTTGCCTTCCATGGCGAACAGTTCGGCCGCCGTGGGGAAGGAGCCCCCGGTCACCGCGATCACCGGGGTGCCGGCGCGAGCCGGTCGGCCAGCTTGAGGATCGCCTCGCCGGGCCGCTCGTTCTAGGGTCAGGATGACGCCCGCGATCGGCGGGGTGCCCGCACTGTGCGCGGGCCATCGCGCCCACCACGAGGTCCGCGCGGTCCCCGGGGGTGACGAGGACGCAGCCCGGCGTCAGGGCGTTGAGGAGATTGGGCAGCATGGCGCCGCCGAAGACGAAGTCGAGCGCGTCGCAGGCCAGCCCCGAGTCGTCGCCGAGCAGCACCGTGCCGCCCAGCGCGTGGGCGATCTGGGCGACGGTCGGCGCGGACAGCGCCGCCTCTGTCGGGCAGCACGTAACGGGGCACCGGCAGCCGGTTGGTCAACCGCTCGTGTATCTCGTCCCGGTCCTCCGGCACCACCCGGTTGACGACCATCGCGAGGACGTCGCGGCCCAGACCGTCATAGGCAGGGTAGGCGTTGCGGACCTCGGCGCGCACGGACTCGGCGGTCTGCTTCTTGCCGCCGACCACGGGCACCACGGACGCGCGCGAACTCGTCTGCGAGGCGCGCGTTCAGCGCCAGCTCGTCCGGCAGCTGGGTGTCCGCGAAGTCCGTGCCGAGCACCAGCACCACGTCGTAGTCCCTGGCCACCTCGTGGAACCGGTCGACCAGTTGCGAGACCAGCTCGTCCGTGCCCTGCTCGGCCTGGATCGCGGACGCCTCGTGGTAGTCGAGGCCGTACACCGTCGCCGGGTCCCGCGACAGGCGGTAGCGCGCCCGCAGCAGATCGAAGAGCCGGTCGGGACCGTCGTGGACGAGCGGGCGGAAGACACCCACCCGGTCGACCTGACGGGTCAGGGAGTTCCATGACTCCCAGCTCGACGACCTGGCGACCGTCGCCCCGGTCGATCCCGGTCACGTACACGCTGCGCGTCACGCGTGCTCCTCCTGCGTAGAGTCCCCCCGCGCAGAGCCGCAGTCCCTGCTCAGGGCCGAAAAAATGGCCGTAACGAAAGCTGTGCCCTCTTGACAATACCTCTGGGCATGGCTAGGTCGCCCGCCGGACAAAAGGCCTGTACAGCAGGGCCCCTAGTGCCCGATCCGCAAGGGACGAAGCGCCTCTGATGGCTCTTCGCCCGAACGCGATGCCCCTCGCGTCGTGGAAGAATCGCAGTGGCTCAGACGAATCAGAAGCGAGCAGGGAGACACAGCACGATGCGTATCGGAGTTCTCACCGCAGGCGGCGACCGTCCTGGCCTCAACGCAGTGATCCGGTCGGTCGTGCACCGAGCCGTCACGCACTACGGCGACGAGAGGTGCTCGGCTTCGAGGACGGCTACGCGGGGCTGCTCGACGGACGCTACCGACCGCTCGATCTGGAACGCGGTCAGCGGCATCCTCGCCCGCGGCGGCACCATCTCGGATCAGTCCCTGCCTGGAGCGCGACAAGTTCCGCGCGGCCTGCGAGAACGCGAAGCAGCTCGCCGAGGAGATCGGCTTCGACGTCCTCATCCCGATCGGCGGCGAAGGCACGCTGACCGCGGCCCGCATGCTGTCCGACGCGGGCCTGCCCGTCGTCGGCGTCCCGAAGACGATCGACAACGACATCTCCGCGACCGACCGCACCTTCGGCTTCGACACCGCCGTCGGCGTCGCCACGGGAGGCCATGGACCGCCTCAAGACGACCGCCGAGTCCCACCAGCGGGTGATGGTCGTCGAGGTCATGGGACGGCACGCCGGCTGGATCGCCCTGGAGTCCGGCATGGCCGGCGGTGCCCACGGCATCTGCCTGCCGAGCGCCCCTTCGACCCGGCCGACCTGGTCAAGATGGTCGAGAGCGGTTCCTGCGCGGCAAGAAGTTCGCCGTCATCTGCGTCGCCGAGGGCGCGCACCCGCAGGACGGCACCATGGACTACGGCAAGGGCGCCATCGACCAGTTCGGCCACGAGCGGTTCCAGGGCATCGGCACCGCCCTCGCCTACGAGCTGGAGAGCCGCCTCGGCAAGGAGGCCAGGCCCGTCATCCTCGGCCACGTGCAGCGCGGCGGCACCCCCACCGCGTACGACCGCGTCCTCGCCACCCGCTTCGGCTGGCACGCCGTGGAGGCCGCGCACCGCGGCGAGTACGGCAGGATGACGGCGCTGCGCGGCACGGACATCTCGATGGTGCCGCTCGCCGAGGCGGTCACCGAGCTGAAGACCGTCCCCCAAGGACCGGATGGACGAGGCCGAGTCGGTCTTCTAGCCGGTCTTCCGGCCGGCCTGCCGGGCCGCCGCGGCCCGACTCCCGTACGGCGCCTACGGATTGCGGATCCTGGACCAGAACTCGTCCAGGATCCGCTCCAGGAACGCGCGCCCCGCGTCCCCGAGCCCGGCGACGAACCGCCGCCCCAGCTCAGCGTCGCGGCCATCAGCGCCTGGTACTCAGGTGCATCTCGTGGAGGACGTCGTCCGCCTCCTGCCGCTGCACCGGCACGAGCCGGGTCAGCGGCCGCACGTACCCCTGCCAGCGCGTCGTCGCCGCGCTGCGCAGCAGCTCCGCCAGCGCCCGTCCCGCCCGGTGACCGTCGCGAACGCGCGCGGCGTCAGCCGCAGGATCTCGGCGAGCGCACTCGACTGGCGGTCGTTGCCCCGCCACTCGCCCGTCTCCTCCATGCGCAGGTACGAGTGGATCTCCATGCCCACGGCCCGCGCCACGTCCTCCGGGGCGATCCCGTGCGCCAGCCGGTGCTCGCGCAACGTCCTGGCCGCACCGATGAGTTCACCCGGCGAGCACCACAGCGCCCCGGCGAGCGCGGTGAGTTCGGCCGCCGTCGGGGCGGCCTCACCGCGCTCCCAGGCGACGATGATCTCCGGCGTGATGTGCGCGAAGCCCGTAGGAGGCGCGCATGCCGTAGGCGACGTGCTCCCGGCGCCATCCCGAGCGCCTCACGGAGGCGGCGGGCGGCGGGAGCGTTGAACGGCGGGGTGGGCTGGTTCGCCGCGGCGGTGTGCTGCACGGGCACAAAGTAGGGGCGAACGGGCCGCTTGGCTACGGTGCGTTCGTCTTGCGTCACATGTCGTAGGAACGTACAGGCCGGCGCGCGCCCTCAGCCCTTCACCGCACCCCCCAGCGCGAAGCCGCCGCCGAAGCGCCGGGACACCAGGACGTACAGCAGGGATCACCGGCGTCGAGTAGATGATCGAGAAGGCGGCGAGCTGCCCGTACACGACCGTCCCGCGGTTGCCGAAGAAGTCGTTGATGCTGACCGACGCCGGCATCTGGTCGGGGAGAGCAGCAGCATGAACGGGACGAAGAAGTTGCCCCACATCATGGCGAAGCAGAACACCGTGACGACCGCGACCCCGGGCCCCATCAGCGGCAGCACGATCCGCACCAGCGACTGGAAGGTGTTCGCGCCGTCCGTCCAGGCCGCCTCCTCCAGCTCCTTCGGCACCCGTCCATGAAGTTCTTCATCAGCCAGATGGCGAACGGGAGTTGGGACGCGGCGAAGAAGTAGATCGTGCCCGACATCGTGTCGATCAGGTTCACCTGCACGAACAGCGCGTACACCGGGACCATGATCGCCGTGATCGGCAGACACGTCGCGAACAGGATCGTCGCCAGATACGGGTTGTTCAGGCGCGAGCGGTAGCGGGACAGCGGATACGCGCGGCCAGCGCCGCGCACACCACCGTCAGCGCCGTCGCGCCGCCGCACAGGATCAGCGAGTTGAGCAGCGGAGTGAACGTGATGTCCGGCTTGAGGACCGCGTCGAAGTTGTCGAACGTGGCGTGGGTCGGGAACTTCACCTTGAGGTTCGCGTCGGCGTCCAGCGACGACAGCACGACCCAGGCGAGCGGGAGCGCGAAGGTGATCCCGACGAGGATCAGACGTCGCGTCGGCGGTGAGCCGGTTTCGGTGCGGCGGCGGGTCACTCATGCCTCCGTGCGCAGCAGGCGCATGTAGACCAGCGAGAACAGGGAGCCGACCACCAGTGAGCAGCAGCGCCACCGCCGTGCCGTAGCCGATCATGCTCTTCTGGAAGGCCTGCTCATGCATGAACAGGGAGGGTCTGGCTGTGGTTGCTGGCCGCCCGGTCATCACCCAGATCAGACCGAAGACCGACAGCGTCTGCAGGGTGCTGAGCATCAGGTTCGTGCCGATGGAGCGGCGGATCATCGGCAGCGTCACGTGCCACAGCCGCTGCCAGGCGTTCGTGCCGTCCACCTCGGCGGCCTCCGTGATCTCCCTTCGGGATCTCGGAGAGCGCCGCCGAGTAGACGAGCATCGAGAAGGCGGTGCCGCGCCACACGTTCGCGAACGACACCGCGAGGATCGGCAGCGTGAACAGCCAGTTCTGGCCCGGCAGATGGAGCCAGTCGAGGATCGCGTTCAAGGTGCCTCGCGGCGGAAGAACGCGCCAGCAGGGAGCCGGCGACGACCTCGGCAGCACCCAGCCGTCACCACGACCGCCCCCGTGACCGTCCGCACTGGCTTTCGAGGCGCGCTGCATCAGCGCCGCGAGAGCCAGGCCCAGGGTGTTCTGGGCCGACGATGGACGACAGGAACGTGAAGACCAGCGTCAGCCAGACCGCGTTCAGGAACGCGTCGTCCTTGAACGCGGCCCGGAAGTTGTCGAAACCGACGAACGACGACTCGGCCTGGCCGGTGAGCTGCAGGTCGGTGAAGGCGATGTAGGCGCAGTAGGCGATCGGGCCCGCGAGGAACAGGGCCATGATGATCGTGGCCGGGGCGATCGGGAGGGCGCGGAGCGTGGTTCTGCGGCGGGTCACTGGTGCGGTCGCCTCCGGCGGGGTCGCGTGTGCCGTGTGCTGGTCTCGGCCGGGTGCGGGCCGTGCGTGGTTGCTCGCGCAGTTCCCCCGCGCCCCTGAAGGGCGCGTTCATCCTCGCGAGCTCCCGACGGCCCGTCCCCTAAGACTTGGTGACGACCTTTCCGTCCGCTGCCGTCTTCAGCTGCTCGTCGTACTCGGACGCCGCCTTGTCCACCGACGCGTCACCCGTCGTCACCGACTCCATCGCCTCCTGGATCGCCGTGGAGACCTTCGGGTACGCGGGGTAGGCCGGGCGGTAGTGCGTCGAGGCGACCAGGTCCGTGAAGAACTTGATGCCCGGCTGCGCCTTTCACGTACGCCGGGTCCGCCGCGACGTCCTTGCGGACCGCGATGCCGGAGTTCGCGATGTACCAGCGCTGCGCGTTCGCCTTCGTCTGCATCGTCTTGATGAAGTCGAAGGCCAGATCAGTTGGCCGCCTTGGACGGGACCGCCCAGGTCCAGCCGCCGGACATGGAGACCTTGCCGGGCGCCTGCCCGTTCTGCGTCGGCATGTGCGCGAGCCCCAGCTTGTCCGACCACTCCGGCCACTTCTCGTGGCCCGAGCCCCTTCAGCCAGTCCTGCGGCAGCCAGGAACCGTCGAGGGTTGATGCCCAGCTTGCGCTTGGGCAGGGAACTCGCCGCGCACCCGCGTGGCCCAGTTCGGGTCGAGGGCGCTCGGAGACGTCGGGCCCGAGCTTCTCCTGAACACCGTCTCCACGAACCGGAGGCTGTCCTTGAACGCCTTCGAGCCGGCGATCCACTTGCTCGACGACGTGTCGTAGAGCGGGTCGGAACCGCCGTCGCCCGTGCCGTACAGCAGCATCTCGAAGCCCTGCATCGTGGCGGCCTCGCCGTTCGGCTTGCCGGTGTAGACGTTCAGCGGGACCGCGTCGGGGACCTTCTTCTTGATAGCCCGGGCCGCGTCGAGCACCTCCGCCCAACTCTTCGGCTGCCAGGGCGTCTTGATCCCCCGCCTTCGCCAGGATCGCCTTGTCGTACCAGAGGCCGCGGGTGTCCGTGCCGTCCGGGACGCCGTACGTCTTCCCGTCCTGCGCCTTCGCCGCCGACTTGGCCGTGTCGATGAACTGGCCCCAGTCCTGCCACTTGTCCAGGTACTGGTCCAGCGGCTTCAAGTACCCGGCGGTGATGTCGGAGTTGATGAGGAACGTGTCCTCGTAGACCAGGTCGGGCGCGGTCCGCGGCGAACGCAGCATCTGCTGGAGCTTCGTGTAGTACTCGGAGTCCGGGGCCTTGATCGGGACGAGTTCGACCTTCTTGCCCGGGTTGGCCTTCTCGAACTGCTTCTTCATCGCGGCCAGATAGGTGTCCATCACCTTGATCTGGTTGTCCGTGGACTGCTTGAAGGGAGACCTTGATCGTGTTCGAGTCGCTGCCGGAGTCACCCCCGCAGGCGGTGAGGGTTCCGGCGGCCAGCAGGGCAGTGGCGACGAGCAGAGGAGCGGTGGGGCGCACGGGCACGACCTCCTACGAGCGTCGCGGGCATCGTTGCCTCGCAGGGGCTGCCCGTGAACGTACGTTCAGGCTCGGAGCAGGGTCAATGCGTGCGCGGCCCAACGACGGTGCCGTGACAACGTTGTTATCGAGGGGGCGGCGAACGGCGCCCGCGGCCGCCCGCCGCGGCTAGCACCAGGTGTAGATCAACTGCCGGGGCGGCCCACACCGCGTACTGCGGACTGCGCGCCGCGCGCAGAGTCGACCAGGTGCTCCAGATAGCGCCGCGCCGTGATCCGCGAGATGCCCACCGTCTCCGCGGCCACCGCCGCCGTCAGACCTTCCGGCGACCCCTCCCGCAGCGCCTGCGTGACCCCGCTCCAGACGTCGGCGCGCTCAGTCCCTTCGGCAGCGCGGCCGGCGCGGGCGAGCGCAGATTGGCCAGCGCCCGGTCGACCTCGTCTGCCCGGTCGCCTCCCCGACGTGGTCGGTACTCGGCGTACCGCACCAGCCGGTCGCGCAGCGCTGGCGAACGTGAACGGCTTCAGCACGTACTGCACCACCCCCAGCGACACCCCCTCACGGACCACCGCAAGATCACGGGCCGAGGTCACCGCGATCACGTCCGCGTGGTGCCCGGCAGCTCGCAGCGAGCGGGCGAGCGCCGGACCGTGCCCGTCCGGCGGAGTGCCGGGTCCAGCAGGATCAGATCGACCGCCGTGCGGCTCCAGTACCACGCCGCGCGCGCGGCGTGTGCGCGCCCGGGCGACCGTGCGGAAAGCCGGTCACGCGGTCCACGTACAGGGCGTGCGCGTCGGCCCGCCGCAGGATCGTCCTCGACGACCAGGACCTTGGATGTGGGCGTCCGTCATGGTGTGCGCTTCGGAAATGTCGTAGCGGCGTCCGGCGGCACGGCGTCCGGCGTGACGGCGTCCGCCGTGGTGGCGTCCCCTCGTGGTGGTGACGTCCCGGCGCGGTGCGAGGCGAGTACGGCGCCCAGCGGCAGGGCGACCGTGAACACGGCACCGCCCTCCGCCGCGGCCAGCTCCAGCGTGCCACCACCGCGCGCGCCACGGCCTGCCGGACGAGCGCGAGCCCGGCGCCCCGCCCGTGCGGACCGGCCGGCTTCGTCGACCAGCCCGCTCGAACACGGCGTCGGCGTGCTCCGGCTCCACACCCGGGACCGGAGTCCGCCACTCCGCAGCAGCAGCCCGTCGCCCTCCGCGCGGGCGGTGACGTGACCCGGGCGCGCGGGCGAGACCCTGCGCCGCGTCCACGGCGCGTTGTCGATCAGACTCCCCAGCACCCGTCACCAGATCCCGCGCCGGCAGCGTCTCGCGGCAGCAGCCCGTCGTCGATCCGAGTGTCGGCCGGACACCAGCTCCACCCCGTGCTCGTTGGCCTGCGCGGCCTTCGAGCAGCGCGCCGCCAGCACCGGCTCGCTCACGGCGCCCCACCACCTGGTCGGTCAGCGCCTGCGCCAGCTCCCAGCTCCGCCGTCGCGAAGTCGACCGCCTCGTCGGCCCGCCCCAGCTCGATCAGCGACACCACGGTGTGCAGCCGGTTCGCGGCCTCGTGCGCCTCGCGACCGCAACGCCTGCGCGAACCCCCGCTCCGAGTCCAGCTCGCCCATCACCGACTGCAACTCGGTGTGATCGCGCAACGTGACCACGGTGCCGCGCCGGTTCTCACTGGTCACCGGCGAGGTGTTCACCACCACGACCCGGCCGCCGTCAGATGCACCTCGTCCACCCGCGGCTCCGCCGCGTGAGCGCCCCGGTCGGCGGCGCCGGCAGCCCGAGCTCGGCCACCGACCGCCCCACCCGCGTCGTCCCCCACCCCGAGCGGCTCCCGCGCCCCGTCGTTGATGAGCGCCACCCGCCGCTGCCCGTCGAGCATCACCAGCCCCTCACGGACCGCGTGCAGCGCTCGCCTGGTGATGGGCGTGCATCCGGCTCAGCTCGGTGAGCGTTCATACCGTGCGTATGACGGCGCAGGCCGCGTTGATCACATACGTACCGATGCCGCCGAGCACCAGCGCGGCCAGCGCGACACCGGCCACCGCGAGCACCTGCCCCCGCGCCTGCTCCGTGATCTCGTCGATGGTGATCCCGGCGCTGACCAGGCCCACGACCCGGCCACCACCGTCGTACACCGGAGTGACCACCCGCACCGAGGCCCCGAGCGTCGTGTACGTCTCCGAGAACGTCTCCCCCTTCAGCGCGGGGGCCGATGTGCCTGAGGAACCGCTCGCCGATCTGGTGCCGGTCCGGATGCGTCCAGCGGATCCCCGGGCCCGTGTCCATGATCGTCACGAAGTCGACGCCCGCGTGCCGCTGCACGTCCGTCGCGTACGGCTGCAGGCTCACCGTCGGATCCGCCGACTCCATGATCGCCTCGCGCACCGAACCGGCGTCGGCCACCGCCGTCGCCGCGGCCGTCGCCCGCCGCCGCGCCGCGGTCTCCGCCTGCCCCCGGTCACTGACGTACGTGAACAGGGCGCACCCCGCCACAACGACCGCCACGAGCACGGCCTGCATGGCGAAGAGCTGGCCGGCCAGGCTGCGGGGACAGGGGAGACGCATGGGCCCAGTCTGCCTGTTCGTATAAGCGCGAACTAAATGAACGGAAGGGTGACAGTGCTCACCGCCTGGGAGACAGTCACCGGGATTCGCAGGACGTGAGCCGCACGCACTGCGGTGATCCAGTACGCCGACGACGTCGTCGGGAGGAGCCGTGGCCGAGAACGGGACCGCGACCACCAAAACGCCCGCCGCGAAGCGGGACCGCACCCACTATCTCTACATCGCCGTGATCGTGGCGGTGCTCCTCGGCATCGCCGTGGGCTTCATCTGGCCCGACTTCGCCAAGGAGCTCAGCCCGTCGGCACGGGCTTCATGAACCCTGATCAAGATGATGATCGCCCGATCATCTTCTGCACCCATCGTCCTGGGCGTCGGCTCGGTACGGAAGGCCGCCAAGATCGGCAAGGTCGGCGGCCTCGCCCTCGGCTACTTATCGTGATGTCGGTCGTGGCCTCGCGCCCATCGGCCTGATGCGTCGGCAACATCCTCGACCCCGGCACCGGCATGCACCTCACCGACGCCACCAAGGACGTCGGTCACACGGCGGCCGAGGAAGCGGCCGAGGGACCGGTCGACTTCGTCCTCGAGCATCATCCGGCGACCCCTGTCTCCCGCCTTCACCGAGGGCCAGGTCCTCCAGACCCTCCTGTGGCGCTCCTCGTCGGCTTCGCGCTCCAGGCCATGGGCCGCGGCGGCGAACGCGTCCTGCGCGGCATCGAGCACATCCAGCGACTGGTCTTCCGCGTCCCTGGCATGATCGTGGGCCGCCCCGGTCGAGCGCCTTCGGCGCGATGGCCGCGGTCATCGGCGAGACGGGCGTCGACGCCCTCAAGGCCCTCGCCACCATCATGATCGGCTTCTACGTCACCTGCGCCCTGTTCGTCGGCGTGGTCCTGGCGGCGATCCTCCGCCTCGCGACGGGCTACATCTTCTCGCTGCTCAAGTACCTGGGCCGGGAGTTCCTCCTCATCCTCTCCGACCTCGTCGTCGGAGTCGGCCCTGCCGCGCCTGATCGCGAAGATGGAGCACCTCGGCGTCTCCCGCCCGGTCGTCGGCATCACCGTCCCGACCGGCTACTCCTTCAACCTCGACGGCACCATGATCTACCTGACCATGGCGTCCCTCTTCATCGCCGACGCCATGGACCAGCCCATGAGCATCGGCCAGCAGATCGGCCTGCTCCTCTTCATGATGGTCGCGTCCGAAGGGCGCCGCGGGCGTCTCCGGCTCCGGCATCGCCGTCCTCGCGAGCGGCCTCCAGTCCCACAAGCCCGGCCTCGTGGACGGCGTCGGCCTCATCATCGGCATCGACCGCTTCATGAGCGAGGCCCGCGCCTGACGAACTTCGCGGGCAACGCGGTGGCCACGCTGCTCATCGGTACGTGGACCGGGAAGTGGACCGGGACCGGGTGAAGCAGATTGCTCGCCGGCGACCTCCCGTTCGACGAGCGCACGCTCCTCGACACGGGCGCGGGCGACGCGGAGGTCCCGACGCCGCGGGACGGCGGCCCGTCCACGGAGAAGGAACCCGTGAACGCCTGACTCCGCTCCCAGCTCCACGCCACGATCGCCGGTTTGTACTACCGGCGATCGTGGCGTCGTCCTGCGAGTTGTCCGGGCCACGAGGCCTGGGCAGCACCTCCCGCCGCGCGAGCGGCACCCAACCTCGGCACGATCTCCCCATGGGATTGATTTCGGCATGTCCGAATTCATTTCGAAATTGGGCTGCGGCTGTCCTGATCGGTCCGATTAGGAACTGCCGTGGCGGGATCCGCTAATGTTTGGGACGTCGGAACGGCCCAACAGCCGGGAAGGCACAGCATCAAACTCCGCTAACGCGGGGGGCGGTTGACTGGGAATCAGGCCCGAAAGGATCTGATAGAGTCAACACCGCAGGAAAGCCGAAAGGCCGGAAAGCGAAAAGCAAGACCAGCAAGAGCCCGAGGAAATCGGATCGGAAAGATCTGATAGAGTCGGAAACGCAAGACAGCAAGACCGAAGGGAAGCGCCCGGAGGAAAGCCCGAGAGGGTGAGTACAAGGAAGCGTCCGTTCCTTGAGAACTCAACAGCGTGCCAAAAATCAACGCCAGATATGTTGATACCCCGTCTCCGGTCATCAGGCCGGGACGAGGTTCCTTTGAAAAAGTCCTTCTCCTTCACCGGGGAAGGCGCACAGCGAGGACGCTGTGAACATCGGGATTATTCCTCCCGGTGTTCCGCTCTCGTGGTGTCACCCCGATCACGGGGAAACATTCACGGAGAGTTTGATCCTGGCTCAGGACGAACGCTGGCGGCGTGCTTAACACATGCAAGTCGAACGATGAAGCCCTTCGGGGTGGATTAGTGGCGAACGGGTGAGTAACACGTGGGCAATCTGCCCTTCACTCTGGGACAAGCCCTGGAAACGGGGTCTAATACCGGATAACACTCCTCCTCGCATGGGGAGGGTTCAAAGCTCCGGCGGTGAAGGATGAGCCCGCGGCCTATCAGCTTGTTGGTGAGGTAGTGGCTCACCAAGGCGACGACGGGTAGCCGGCCTGAGAGGGCGACCGGCCACACTGGGACTGAGACACGGCCCAGACTCCTACGGGAGGCAGCAGTGGGGAATATTGCACAATGGGCGAAAGCCTGATGCAGCGACGCCGCGTGAGGGATGACGGCCTTCGGGTTGTAAACCTCTTTCAGCAGGGAAGAAGCGAAAGTGACGGTACCTGCAGAAGAAGCCCGGCTAACTACGTGCCAGCAGCCGCGGTAATACGTAGGGCGCAAGCGTTGTCCGGAATTATTGGGCGTAAAGGGCGCGTAGGCGGCTTGTCGCGTCGGTTGTGAAAGCCCGGGGCTTAACCCCGGGTCTGCAGTCGATACGGGCAGGCTAGAGTGTGGTAGGGGAGATCGGAATTCCTGGTGTAGCGGTGAAATGCGCAGATATCAGGAGGAACACCGGTGGCGAAGGCGGATCTCTGGGCCATTACTGACGCTGAGGCGCGAAAGCGTGGGGAGCGAACAGGATTAGATACCCTGGTAGTCCACGCCGTAAACGGTGGATACTAGGTGTTGGCGACATTCCACGTCGTCGGTGCCGCAGCTAACGCATTAAGTATCCCGCCTGGGGAGTACGGCCGCAAGGCTAAAACTCAAAGGAATTGACGGGGGCCCGCACAAGCAGCGGAGCATGTGGCTTAATTCGACGCAACGCGAAGAACCTTACCAAGGCTTGACATACACCGGAAACGTCTGGAGACAGGCGCCCCCTGTGGTCGGTGTACAGGTGGTGCATGGCTGTCGTCAGCTCGTGTCGTGAGATGTTGGGTTAAGTCCCGCAACGAGCGCAACCCTTGTTCTGTGTTGCCAGCATGCCCTTCGGGGTGATGGGGACTCACAGGAGACCGCCGGGGTCAACTCGGAGGAAGGTGGGGACGACGTCAAGTCATCATGCCCCTTATGTCTTGGGCTGCACACGTGCTACAATGGCCGATACAATGAGCTGCGATACCGCAAGGTGGAGCGAATCTCAAAAAGTCGGTCTCAGTTCGGATTGGGGTCTGCAACTCGACCCCATGAAGTTGGAGTTGCTAGTAATCGCAGATCAGCATTGCTGCGGTGAATACGTTCCCGGGCCTTGTACACACCGCCCGTCACGTCACGAAAGTCGGTAACACCCAGAAGCCGGTGGCCCAACCCCTTGTGGGAGGGAGCTGTCGAAGGTGGGACTGGCGATTGGGACGAAGTCGTAACAAGGTAGCCGTACCGGAAGGTGCGGCTGGATCTACCTCCTTTCTAAGGAGCATCTAGGCTCGCCAAGCTTGCTTGGTGGTCCAGGGCCAGTACGTCGGCAAACGTTCGACGGTGGTTGCTCATGGGTGGAACGTTGATTATTCGGCACGATCGGTCGTCTTCTCACTAGTACTGCTTCAGAGCGTGGAACATGAAGGGAGGGACGGTCGGTGCCGGGCACGCTGTTGGGTATCTGAAGGTACGGCCGGTTACGGCTGCCTTCAGTGCCGGCCCCGGTGTAGCACTCAAGGTTCTTGGTGTGTGACGGGTGGTTGGTCGTTGTTTGAGAACTGCACAGTGGACGCGAGCATCTGTGGCCAAGTTTTTAAGGGCGCACGGTGGATGCCTTGGCACCAGGAACCGATGAAGGACGTGGGAGGCCACGATAGTCCCCGGGAGTCGTCAACCAGGCTTTGATCCGGGGTTTCCGAATGGGGAAACCCGGCAGTCGTCATGGGCTGTCACCCGCTGCTGAACACATAGGCAGTGTGGAGGGAACGCGGGGAAGTGAAACATCTCAGTACCCGCAGGAAGAGAAAACAACCGTGATTCCGGGAGTAGTGGCGAGCGAAACTGGATGAGGCCAAACCTTAAGCGTGTGAGACCCGGCAGGGGTTGCGCTTGGGGGGTTGTGGGATCTCTTTTTCACAGTCTGCCGGCTGTGAGACGAGTCAGAAACCGTTGATGTAGGCGAAGGACATGCGAAAGGTCCGGCGTAGAGGTAAGACCCCCGTAGTCGAAACATCAGCGGCTCGTTTAAGAGACACCCAAGTAGCACAGGGGCCCGAGAAATCCCGTGTGAATCTGGCGGGACCACCCGTTAAGCCTAAATATTCCCTGGTGACCGATAGCGGATAGTACCGTGAGGGAATGGTGAAAAGTACCGCGGGAGCGGAGTGAAATAGTACCTGAAACCGTGTGCCTACAAGCCGTGGGAGCGTCGCTGTATGGGCTTGCACATACAGTCGTGACTGCGTGCCTTTTGAAGAATGAGCCTGCGAGTTTGCGGTGTGTTGCGAGGTTAACCCGTGTGGGGAAGCCGTAGCGAAAGCGAGTCCGAATAGGGCGATTCAGTAGCGCGCTCAAGACCCGAAGCGGAGTGATCTAGCCATGGGCAGGTTGAAGCGGAGGTAAGACTTCGTGGAGGACCGAACCCACCAGGGTTGAAAACCTGGGGATGACCTGTGGTTAGGGGTGAAAGGCCAATCAAACTCCGTGATAGCTGGTTCTCCCCGAAATGCATTTAGGTGCAGCGTCGTGTGTTTCTTGCCGGAGGTAGAGCACTGGATAGGCGATGGGCCCTACCGGGTTACTGACCTTAGCCAAACTCCGAATGCCGGTAAGTGAGAGCACGGCAGTGAGACTGTGGGGGATAAGCTCCATGGTCGAGAGGGAAACAGCCCAGAGCATCGACTAAGGCCCCTAAGCGTACGCTAAGTGGGAAAGGATGTGGAGTCGCAGAGACAACCAGGAGGTTGGCTTAGAAGCAGCCACCCTTGAAAGAGTGCGTAATAGCTCACTGGTCTAGTGATTCCGCGCCGACAATGTAGCGGGGCTCAAGCGTACCGCCGAAGTCGTGTCATTCCAGCATGAGGGCCAACGCCGCTGGGATGGGTAGGGGAGCGTCGTGTGCCGGGTGAAGCAGCGCCGGAAGGCAGTTGTGGACGGTTCACGAGTGAGAATGCAGGCATGAGTAGCGATACACACGTGAGAAACGTGTGCGCCGATTGACTAAGGGTTCCTGGGTCAAGCTGATCTGCCCAGGGTAAGTCGGGACCTAAGGCGAGGCCGACAGGCGTAGTCGATGGATAACCGGTTGATATTCCGGTACCCGCTGTGAAGCGTCAAACATTGAATCCAGTGATGCTAAGGCCGTGAAGCCGTTCCGGACCCTTCGGGGAAAGGAAAGTGGTGGAGCCGCTGAACCAAGCTGGTAGTAGGTGAGTGATGGGGTGACGCAGGAAGGTAGTCCAGCCCGGGCGGTGGTTGTCCCGGGGTAAGGGTGTAGGCCGTGCGGTAGGTAAATCCGTCGCACATAAGGCTGAGACCTGATGCCGAGCCGATTGTGGTGAAGTGGATGATCCTATGCTGTCGAGAAAAGCCTCTAGCGAGTTTCATGGCGGCCCGTACCCTAAACCGACTCAGGTGGTCAGGTAGAGAATACCGAGGCGTTCGGGTGAACTATGGTTAAGGAACTCGGCAAAATGCCCCCGTAACTTCGGGAGAAGGGGGGCCATCACCGGTGATCGGATCTTGCTCCGTGAGCTGGGGGTGGCCGCAGAGACCAGCGAGAAGCGACTGTTTACTAAAAACACAGGTCCGTGCGAAGCCGTAAGGCGATGTATACGGACTGACGCCTGCCCGGTGCTGGAACGTTAAGGGGACCGGTTAGTGCGCTTTCGGGCGTGCGAAGCTGAGAACTTAAGCGCCAGTAAACGGCGGTGGTAACTATAACCATCCTAAGGTAGCGAAATTCCTTGTCGGGTAAGTTCCGACCTGCACGAATGGCGTAACGACTTCTCGACTGTCTCAACCATAGGCCCGGTGAAATTGCACTACGAGTAAAGATGCTCGTTTCGCGCAGAAGGACGGAAAGACCCCGGGACCTTTACTACAGTTTGATATTGGTGTTCGGTTCGGCTTGTGTAGGATAGGTGGGAGACTGTGAACCAGCCACGCCAGTGGTTGGGGAGTCGTCGTTGAAATACCACTCTGGTCGTGCTGGATGTCTAACCTCGGTCCGTGATCCGGATCAGGGACAGTGTCTGATGGGTAGTTTAACTGGGGCGGTTGCCTCCCAAAGAGTAACGGAGGCGCCCAAAGGTTCCCTCAGCCTGGTTGGTAATCAGGTGTTGAGTGTAAGTGCACAAGGGAGCTTGACTGTGAGACCGACGGGTCGAGCAGGGACGAAAGTCGGGACTAGTGATCCGGCGGTGGCTTGTGGAAGCGCCGTCGCTCAACGGATAAAAGGTACCCCGGGGATAACAGGCTGATCTTCCCCAAGAGTCCATATCGACGGGATGGTTTGGCACCTCGATGTCGGCTCGTCGCATCCTGGGGCTGGAGTCGGTCCCAAGGGTTGGGCTGTTCGCCCATTAAAGCGGTACGCGAGCTGGGTTTAGAACGTCGTGAGACAGTTCGGTCCCTATCCTCTGTGCGCGTAGGAATATTGAGAAGGGCTGTCCCTAGTACGAGAGGACCGGGACGGACGAACCTCTGGTGTGCCAGTTGTCCTGCCAAGGGCATGGCTGGTTGGCTACGTTCGGAAAGGATAACCGCTGAAAGCATCTAAGCGGGAAGCCTGCTTCGAGATGAGTATTCCCACCCCCTTTGAGGGGTTAAGGCTCCCAGTAGACGACTGGGTTGATAGGCCAGATCTGGAAGCACCGTAAGGTGTGGAGGTGACTGGTACTAATAGGCCGAGGGCTTGTCCTCAGTTGCTCGCGTCCACTGTGTTGGTTCTGAAACCATGAACAACCGTCGAAGCCGATTGGCTACGGCTCCGGTTGACAGTTTCATAGTGTTTCGGTGGTCATAGCGTGAGGGAAACGCCCGGTTACATTCCGAACCCGGAAGCTAAGCCTCACAGCGCCGATGGTACTGCAGGGGGGACCCTGTGGGAGAGTAGGACGCCGCCGAACAAAGTTTGAGAGAAGCCCCGGACCGGGATACGGTCCGGAGCTTTCTCTGCGTTTAGGTCTGGATAGGCGTACTACGAGGTGGTCATCTTCGACAATGACGGTGTTCTGGTCGACAGCGAGCCGATCTCCAATACGCTCCCTGGCCGGCTATCTCACCGAGCTCCGGGCACCCGACCTCGTACGGAGGAGTCCCCGCGGGATTACGCATGGGCGCCGCCATGCACCGCGTACACGATCTCGTCCTGGAGCGGACCGGGCAGCGGCTTCCCGAGGACTTCGACGAGGTGTTTTCACGGGCGGGTCTTCGCCGCTTTCGAGCGGGAGTTGGAGCCGGTCGCCGGTGTCGTGGAGGTGCTGGGAGAAAGCTGACCGCCGACGAGGTGCCGTGCTGCGTGGGGTCGTCCGGGAGTCATGAGCGGATTCGGGTCGGGCACCGAGAAGACCCGGGCCGACGAGCGTTCGAGGGACGGGCTCGTGCCCAGCCTCGCAGGACGTGCGGGAAGCCGGCGCCCGATCTGTCCTGTACGCCGCGGAGCGGATGGGCGTGGCTCCGGAGAAGTGCGTGGTCGTCGGGGACAGTCCGCTTCCGGGGTGCAGGCAAGCCGTCGCCGCCGGGATGGACGTGTACGGGTTCACGGCCGCTGAATCCCGGCGGAGCGGCTCGTCGGGAGTGAACGGGCTCTTCGGGTGACATGCGCGAGCTGCCGCGGCTGCTGGCCCTGAGGTCACGGTCGGTCCCATGGTTTTGTGGATCCATCTACCCACTGGTAGGGCGGGGCCATACGCCGTGCCGCCATGACCGATGGGACTCGATGGCATATCAGGTGCGCTGCGGTGGGGGGCGGAGGTCGCTGGCGTTCAGCTTCTTCGCGCAGGGCGCGGCGTTCCGCGCTGCTGGTGACTTTGCGGATTCCCTGCGATCCAGGACCAGTACGGGATATCGGACGGGCTGCTGCCCGTCTCTCCTCGCCGCCGTGCCGGTGATCCTCGCCGGCGTCGGCAGCGTGTGCAGTCGGAAACGGCTCGTGAAGCGGGTGCGGCCCGTGCCGGGTGCTGTGCGGTGGTCGCAGCCCGTCGTGCTCCTCGGCGCTGCTCGGGGTCGGCGCCGGGACTCGTTGAGTGGAGGCCGGTCGCGCTCTCGCCGCGTTCGGCTTTGCCGTAGCGCTGGACGCCTCGATGAACATGCTCGGGGTGAGCCTGCAGAGGGCGTACGGGCGCAGCATCATGCCTCAGGTTCCACGCCTCGTACAGCCTGGGCGGGATCGTGGGGGCGTCGCTGGCGTGGGTCGGGGCGCACTGGGGACCCGTCGCTGTTCGTGTCCTATCTGCCGGTGTCCGTGGTGCCAGCTGGTGCTGTGCCTGGTGGGGAGCCGGTGGTACGTCGACGGTGGAGGGGCCCAGGAGGCCGCAGAGGGAGCCAGGAGCGCGGTGCGCAGGAGGCAGGGCGGGTCGTCTTCAGGATGCCGCTGCCGCTGTGCCTGGTGATGTGTCCTTCGCGTACATCGGTGACTCGACGGTCTCCAACTGGAGCGCCGCACCTGCAGGACGCGCTGGGGGAGCTCGGAGCAGCTGTCGACCGTCCCGTACAACGTCTACATGGTCAGCGACGCCTCGTCGGGCGGGCGATGGGCGACGTGGAGTGCGGCAGTTCCGCGGTGCTGCGGTGCGGCTGGGGGCCGCTGCGGCGGCTGCCGGGTTCGGCAGTGGTGGCCGTGGCGCCGGGGCCCTGGGTGGGGATGCTCGGGTTCACTCTGCTGGGGCTCAGCGTGTGTGATCGTGCCGCAGACCTTCGCCGCCGCCGGGCGGATGTCTCCCAGGGCGTCCGGAGACGCCGCCGTGGCGCGCGGCTCAATATCTTCAACTACGTGGGTTTTCTGCGGGTTCGCCGCTCGTGGGCGCTCTGGGATGCGTGGAGTTATCGCGGGGCGATGCTGGTGCCGATGGCGCTTGTCCTGGTGACACCTCGTGTACGCCCCTTCGTCGGCGGCGTGGGCGGGCCGATACGGTGGCGGGCATGAGCGGCCGCGCGCGGTTGATGTGGGACCCGGCGGTAGCGAGGGTATGACTTCGGACCCGGGCACCCGATGGATCCGGTCAGACTGGAGCTGACCCGGGGCCTGGTGGATGCCTTTCGGGCCTCGACCGGGACGTGGACGTCGTCGCGGCCAAGCGCCCGGCGACTCGACGCGCTGCGGCTCGTGCACCGCGGAGGACTACGTGGAGGCGGTCAAGGCCGCGTCCGCGGATCCGGTCGGCGGCCGACCAGGCGTACGGGCTCCGGGACCGCGTCGACGACCCTGGCCTTCGCCGGGATGCACGAGGGTGTCGCGCTGATCGCGCCGGTCGGTGGGGGCCGCCGAGGCCGGTGTGGCGCGGTGAGGCCCTGCGCGCGGTGAACTTCTCGCGGGCGGGCTGCACCACGCGACGCCGGGCGCCGCCTCCGGGTTCTGCGTGTACAACGACGCGGCGCTGGCGATCGCCCGGCTGCTGGAGCTCGGCGCGGGCGCGTCGCGTACGTGGACGTCGACGTGCACCACGGGAGGACGGGCGTGCAGGCCGCGTTCTGAGGACCCGCGGGTCCTGACGATCTCGCTGCACGAGCATCCGTGACCCTGTTCCCGCAGACCCGGATGGCCGGAGGAGACCGGGGCCGCCGGGCCCGCCGAGGGGACGGCCGAACGTCGCCCCGCCGGCCGGGACCGGGGACGCCGGCTGGGTGCGGGCGTTCCACGCCGTGGTGCCGGAGCTGCTCGCGGAGTTCCGGGCCGCAGGTCCTCGTGACCCAGCACGGGGCGGACACCCACTTCGAGGACCCGCTCGCGCACCTGGCGGTCTCCGCTGGACGCGCAGCGCGGTGCAGGTGGCCTGTCACGAGCTCGCGCACGCGTACGCGGACGGCCGGTGGGTCGCGCTGGGCGGCGGCGGATACGCCGTGGTCGATGTGGTGCCGCGGTCGTGGACGCATCTGGTGGGCATCGCCGGCGGGCGGGAGATCGCGCCCGAGACGGTGATTCCCGAGGGGTGGCGGCAGCAAGTCTTCGCTCGTACGCGGCAGTTGGGGCCGGTGCGGGATGACCGATGGGCGTGGCCCGTCGCGTACCGGGAGTGGGAGGCGGGGTACGACCCGGCCGACCGGGCTCGACCAGGCGATCCTCGCGACCCGCAAGGCGGCTTTCCCGTTGCGGGGGTTGCTGCCCTAGGGCGGGCCGCGGCGGGTGCGCTCGACGGCGTGGGCGTTACTCCGACTGTGGGGTGTTTCTGTTTTGGCGGGTGGGCTGCGGCAATGCGCCAGCATTTCAAGCGCGTGTTGAGCACCGGCGCCCTGCGTGCGCATCTGTTGGCGCCCGGCTTGCCGGGACGTGGCGACCTCCGCGAGGGAGAGTCTGCGCAGTTACCGGCCGTTCGAGGCCCGGGACCCGCGCGCGCGCGTGCTGCTTCGGGCTCGACCCCGAGTGGTCCTGGGGGCAGCGGGACTCGCTCGCGCTGATGGCCGACAAGTGCGGGGTGTCGGGCGATCCGCCACACCGACGGGCACGACGTCATCGATCCGGAACGGACGCTCGCGGCCCTCGACGCCTTCGCCGACCGGCTCGCGCGGGCCGCTGACACCAGGTCTCCCGTGCTCTTCGGAACGGGACATCCGCACCGATTGCTCGGTTTCTACGCTTTCCTGGCCGACGCCCTGTCGGCGGTGGATGTCCCGTCTCACCCCGGCGCAGGGTCACAGTGTCGACATAACGACCCGGTTTGGACTACGTACGTACAACCTTGACTACGTACGAGGAGCTGCGCTGGTGCGCGAACCCGACGCGTGGCCGCCCGGAAGCGAGACGGGCGCGCACACCCACTCGCCACTCCCGGTTCGTACCGCTCTGCCGCCTCGCGGAGGCCGGCGAACCGCTTCCGGGCTTGTCGTGGGGGACCACGGGTGGGCCTGCGGTGCAGGTCAGTTGGGGTTCGAGGCCATCGGCCTGGCCGATACGGACGATCCCGCGCTGTTCGTCGGTGAGGCCGAGGGCGGGTGTCGTCGTCGTTCCGCTTGATGACGCTACAGTGCGGTCTGATTACTACCGACCGCTTACTCGCTATGTACCAATCGAGCGTGTCTGTCACAGTAGGCGGCCGATCGCTGCTCCTCTTCCCCACTCGCACCACCCGCCCTACATTGGGAGTGAGCACGCAACGACGTTGAGTCACCGGAAGGGGAAGCCGGTGGCCGTCAGGGCGGAAGGTTCAGGTGTGTCATGGCTGCTGGTGAGAGTAGGCCTCTGAACGAGGTGTAGTTCCTGACCGTGGCGGAAGTCGCCCGGTCATGCAGTGTCCAAGATGACCGCGTACCGGTTGGTGCACAGCGGTCATCTGCCCGCGATCCGGGTGTGGGGCGGAGCTTCGTGTCCCCGAGCAAGCGGGTCCACGAGTACCTGCCCTGCTGAGTCCTATGTGAGGGTGGATGCGGGCTGGATCCCGTAGCCCCCGGAAGCCCTCGATTTCTGGCTCGGCGCTCGGGCGGGGTAGGCTAGCCCCTCGGCCGGTCAGTGTGGGCCAATCCCAGTTCGAAGCGCTGCTGAGTGATTGTCCGCACAGCGGGGGTTGTCCCAGAAGTGAGCGCGGGTAGTCGCGGGCTCTGTTATCCCAGAAAGCGGCGTAAGCGGATGGCTAAGCAGAAGCACCGCAGCTGCTGAAGCTGCACCCGCGTGCAACGCGTCGCAACAAGTAGCGAGCGACCGCTGCGAGAAAGCGCGTTTCTGTGGCCCTTTCACCGCGGTGGGAGGGCCACAGTGCGTTGTGGGCACGCGGTTCGTTCAGGCTTGTACGTATATCTGTGGCTGCCGTCACTTCCTGCACTGTGCTGAGTCATCACAGCGCAGCATCGAGCGATAACGTGACCACGCGGCAGAGCATGCGGGCGCGGGCGGGGCTGGGACGGAAGGTGGTGCGCCGGTCTTTGGGCAAGGTCGTGCTCGTGACCGGGGTGGCCCGGCAACTGGGGGCTGGTTCGTCCGACGGATCCAGCGTGATCGGAGGTGGACCGGAGTGATCGAGTTGGACGCCGATGCCGCCCGCGCACCATCTGGGCGGTGCCGACTTCCTCCAGGCGGATCATCGCCAGCCGACGATCGCGCGGGTGCTCGCGAGCACTCCGTCGACACCGTGGTGCACATGGACGTGACCGGGACGCCGCTGGCCAGTGGCGGCCGCGGCTCGGTCAAGGAGGGACCAACGTCATCGGCACGATGCAGCTGCTCGGAGCGTGCCAGAAGTCGCCGCAGGTGAAGCGGCTGGTCGTGAAGTCGAGTACGAACGTGTACGGGTCGGCGCCGCGGGACCCGGCCGTGTTCACTGAGACGACGCTGCCGAAGTCGCTGCCGAGCGGCGGCTTCGCGAAGGAGTTTACCGTCGAGGTCGAGGGTACGTGCGCGGGTTCGCCCGGCGCCGGCCCGACGTCGCGGTGTGCGTGCTGCGGTTCGCCAACATCCTGGGTCCGACGGCCGATTCGCCGCTCGCCGAGTACTCTCGCTGCCGGTCCTGCCGACCGTCTTCGGCTACGACCCGCGGCTGCAGTGTGCAGTGCACGAGGGACTGATGTCATCGAGGTGCGCTGCGGATCGCCTCGCACGATCCGGCGCGTGGCACGCTCAACAGCGGGACGTTCAACGTCGCAGGTGACGGCGTGCTGCTGCCTCACGGTGCTCGCGGCGGCTCGGCCGGCCGACCGTTCGTCTCTGCTGCCGGCCGTGACCTGGAGTCGGCAGCGCGCTGCGTACGCTGGGTGCGACGGACTTCTCGCCCGAGCAGATCAGGCTGCTCACGCACGGGCGGGTGGTGTCGACGACGGTTGCGCGACACACTGGGATACCGGCCCAAGTACACGACCGCCGAGGCCTTCGCGGACTTCGTACGCGGCCGGGGCTGCTGCTGCCGCCTCAGGCCCTCGCGGGGGCCGTGGACCGGACGCTGCACTGCCCGTCTGGGCGGCGCCCGCGCCCAGCCACCCCCCGACGCAGAGCGCCACACTGAGGAGCGCATCAACGATGGCGGACGCCAAGGTCATTCCGTTCGACGACGACAGGTCTCGAGGGGCGGCCGGCAAAGCGCCGTGCGCCGCAGAGGCCCGGGGCAGCGGCCGGCGCAGGGCGAGCCCGCTGCCCGTACGCGAGGTGCAGCCGCTGCCCGTGCAGCGAGCCGTGCCCGTGCCCGAACCCGAGCCCGCCGTGCCGGAGAAGCCCGAGGCGGGCTGGCTGGGACCGGCGGATCGCGGGCGGGCTCTCGTTCCTGCGGCGCCGGATCACCGGGGACTACGACGTCGACGAGTTCGGCTACGACAAGGAACTCACCGACCAGGTCCTGATGTCGCTGCTGCGGCCGATCGCGGAGAAGTACTTCGGGTCGAGGTGAAGGGCGTCGAGAACATCCCGTCGGAGGGCGGGGGCGCTGATCGTCTCCAACCACTCGGGGACGCTGCCGCTGGACGGCCTGATGCCTGCAGGTCGCCGTGCGACAACCACCCGGCCGAGCGCCATCTGCGGCTCCTGGCCGCCGACTTGGTGTTCATGCTGCCGGTGGTGAACGAGCTGGCGCGCAAGGCCGGGCACACGCTGGCCTGTGCGGGAGTGACGCGCAGCGGCTGCTCGAGGTCGGTGAGCTGGTCGGCGTCGCTGCCGGGAGGGCTTCAAGGGCATCGGCAAGCCGTTCAGCGAGCGGTACAAGTTGCAGCGGTTCGGCCGCGGCGGCTTCGTCGTCCACGGCCCTGCGCGCCGGGACGCCGATCGTGCCGATAACTCGATCGTCGGGGCGGAGGAGATCTACCCGATGATCGGCAACGCGAAGACGCTCGCGCGTGTCCTCGGTTTCCCGTACTTCCCGATCACGCCCACGTTCCCGTGGCTGGGTCCGTTGGGGGCGGTGCCGCTGCCGACGAAGTGGACGATCCAGTTCGGTGAGCCGATCCCGACGGACGGGTATCCGCCGGAGGCGGCCGAGGATCCGATGCTGATGTTCAGCCTGACGGACCAGGTGCGGGAGCAGATCCAGCACACGCTGTACAAGTTGTTGGTGCAGCGGAGGTCGGTGTTCTTCTGACGGGCGGCCGGCGCCGAGATGCCGGTGCGGTGAGGGGGCGCGGGGACCAGGTCCGCGCCCCTTTCTTGCCGCGGAGCTACTTCGCGTCCTCGCCGTCGATGCCCAGGCCGGGCAGCAGGCCGGAGGGAGGAGCGGGGGCAGGGTCAGTCCGGTTTGGCCGAACCCGTGCCGGTGGAGCCGGACTTGCCGGAGAGACGGGGTCGGGGTCGACTCGTCCTTCGGCGGGTCCAGGAGGCCGCCCGTGGTTTCGCCGAGGAGGCCGTCCTCGGCCTTGCCGGTGCCGGAGCTGGACGGCTTGGGCTTCGTCGAACCGAGCCACCGCGGTGGCTGTCGGCGGAGCCGGACGGGGTCGAGCCGGTCGGTGCCGACGCGCCCGGTGACGTACCGCCGCCGCTGGACCCGGTGCCCGGTGAGCCGCCCTGGTCGGGAGGCTGCGGCAGCAGCGAGCGCAGCGGGTCCACCTCTTGGTCTATGGCGTCGAAGACCGAGCCTCACCTGGTTCCTGACGTCGCCCAGCGGACCGGGAGCTTTGTCGCTCAGGGCGGTCCAGCTCTGCTGGTGCGACGCGGGAGAACCGACGAAAGCCTGGATCGCCGAGCGAGCCGTCCCGCTTGTACGCCTCGCTCAGCAGCCGGTGGCCCTCGGACGCGTCGTACCGGGCATCCCGGAGAGCGCCCTGCGGACCTCGCCCACGGACTCGTGGTCGAGGTGCCCTGCTACGGCCGCGGTCCATCAGCCGGCGCGCCTCGTTCAGCCGCGTCGACGCCTGGTCCAGGTAGATCTGCCCGCGGTCGGAGTCGCCGTCCGCCATGCCGAGCTTGAGATCTTCCATGCCGCGCGTTGAGGCCGTAGAGGTGGTCACCCGGCAGGGCACGTCTGAACTCGCGGCGGCCCTCCGCCGAACGCGCCCGCGGCCACACCGACCGTGAGCCGCCCGCGGCGATGCGTGGACAGGCGAACGCGGCCGGAGCTTGCGCAGGAGGCCGCCCCGGTGGGCGCCCTGGTCTGGTGCGCTGCTCCGGTACCGAAGTGCCTGCCCCGCCCTCCTGGGCATGGCCTCGCCATGGCGGCGCGAGCTGCGCCCGCTGCACCACCTTCACCTCGAGGTCCAGCTCCGGTGTGGGCAGCTCGCCGAGGCCCGTGGCCAGGCTCAGGAGCCTGCCCTGCTCGGTCGGTCGGCCGGATCCCCGGCTGCTGCGCCGCCGCGTCCCGGTCGGACTGGTCCTCCAGGGCCTGGGCGAAGGCGTTCGCCCGCCGGTGTGCCGATACATTCGCGATCACTGGCGGCACCTCCTCTCGCCGACGGTCGACTCCCATGTCGACTCCCAGAGGTCCTGAGGGTTGCACGCCCGAGCCGCTTGCACTCGATCAGTGAGTGGAACCGGGACCGGACGTGACCACAGGGAGCCTGCATCCCGCACAACGAGCGGCTTGGCGCTCGGGTTACGGACGAAAGATGATCCGACCGCGAAAGCATCTGGCTTTCACAGAAGGTGGAGTTGAGCGTCGCGCGCGGTGACACGAACGATCAGCGCGCGTCGTCGGGAGCAGGCGTGCGAGGGTGCGGACCGCCTCGGTACTGGAGGGTCTTGATCGCGCCCTCGTTCTTGCCCATCACCCGGGCCGTCTCGGCGACGGAAAGGCCCTGCGGGAAGCGGAGCGTGACGCACTCCTGCTGCTGCGGGTTTCAGCCGCCGCACGGCGTCCAGGAGCGCCGCGCGTTCGACAGGGACTCAGGACCGAGTCCTCCGGTGAACGCTCCACCTCGTTCGCGTCGAGCATTTCGCCCGTGGTCACTTCGAGGCGGAAGCGGCTCGACTTGAAGTGGTCCGCGACCAGATTGCGCGCGATCGTGACCAGCCAGGCGCCGAAGTCGCGGCCCCTGCCAGGTGAAGGTGCCGATGCGGCGCAGGGCGCGCAGGAAGGTCTCGCTGGTGAGGTCCTCCGCCGTCGCCTTCCCGCCGACGCGGTAGTAGATGTGGCGGTACACGGTGTCGCTGTACTGGTCGTAGAGCCGGCCGAAGGCATCGGCTTCACCGGCCTCGCAGCGCTCGACCAGGTCCATCATGCGGGCGCTGTCGCTGTCCGCGGCGGGACGGCGCGGGCGTGGACGTACCGGACGCGCCGGCGGCCGGGCGCGCGCGTCTGCCCACGGTGGCGGCCCCTGCCGTCGGCCATGGTGAAGCACTGGACCGGCCGGCGCAGGGACGGCGGCGAGGGCGGGGACGGCGTACGCAGTGGGGACGAAGCCGCGCAAGCGGTCCACGACCGCTGCGCGCAGCGTAGCCAGGCCCGAGGCGTCAACCCCGACGTGTTGGAAAGCACGGGACTCCCAGAGGCAGAGCTTCCATCACGTGCAGTGCGGGACCGTTCACCGTCGTGCTGACGTGTCGGTACGGGGACGCGTCTGAGGAATGAACAGCGCTGTGCAGGGAGCGCTACACCCAGTTGCTCAAATCATCGATTACGTCACTTCTGTAGCTGATCGGCGATGGTTCAAGTACCTGAGAGTGACCACTTGTTGATCGGATTAGGTCATGTTCCGGTTGCGGCCGTGACGCGTTGTGGCCGAGTGATATCCGCGTGACTGGCGGGGGGCCCGGCCACGGGTAAGCAGTCGGAATGCCGTCAGCGGCGGCGTCGGTGCAGTGCGATCGCCGCCGCCGTGCCGCCCGCGACCGCGCCGACGCCGGCCGCCGCGGGGATGCCGACCTTCGCGGCCTTGCGGCCGGTGCGGTAGTCGCGCAGCCGCCAGTCCCGCTCGCGCGCGTACTTGCGCAGTTTGGCGTCGGGGTTGATCGCGTACGGGTGCCCGACGAGCGAAGGCATCGGGATGTCGTTGTGGGAGTCGCTGTAAGCGGCGCAGCGGCCGAGCTCCAGGCCCTCGGCGGAGAGCGCGCGGACGGCCTCGGCCTTCGCGGGGCCGTGCAGCGGTTCGCCGACGAGCTTGCCCGTGTGAACGCCGCCGATCGACTCGGCGACCGTGCCGAGGGCGCCGGTCAGGCCCTGAGCGGCGGGCGATGACCGTGGCGATCTCGACGGGGGCGGCCGTGACCAGCCAGACCTTCTGCCCGGCGTCCAGGTGGGCCTGCGCCAGGGCACGGGTGCCGGGCCAGATCCGCTCCGCCATGTACTCGTCGCAGATCTCCTCGCCGATCGACATCAGCTCGGAGACGCGGTGGCCCTTGACGATGGACAGCGCGCTGTCGCGGGCGTCCTGCATGTGCTCGGGGTCCTCGACGCCGGCGATCCTGAACCACGCCTGCTGCCAGGCGAACCGGGTCAGCTCGCGGCGCTGGAAGAACTTCCGCTTGCACAGGCCGCGACCGAAGTGGAAGATCGCGGCGCCCTGCATCACGGTGTTGTCCAGGTCGAAGAGAGGGCGGCGGCCTTGTCGTCGCCGAAGACCGGGAACTCCGGCTCCTGATCGCCTTCGGGCGGGGGGCGCCTGGTCCTCGATCTCCTGGGAGGACTTGCGGGCGGCCCATCGGCCGAGGCCTCGCCGGCCAGCACGCTCCGCGCGGTGGCGGAGCGCCTACGAGGGTGTGAGCCATCCAAGAGCGGCCATGCGGCGAGCATAGCCAGTCTGTTCGGTGCATCCGGAGTCGAGAGGATTTCGGAAGGCTGCCGGTGTGTGAACTCTCGGCTGCTCCGGGCCCCGGAAGGCGCGGAAGTGGGTCGTACGGGATCGGCCGGTGGGGCGAGAATGGCCGGTATGAGCCCCATCTTTCGCCGCGGTGAGAAGAAGAGTCCTGAGGACCGGGTCGTCACCCTGATCGGTGAGCGGGTGCCATCTGTGTGATGACGCACAGGTGGTGATCGAGAAGGTCTGCGCCGAGGTCGGCGCCTCCTGGGAGAAGAAGGACATCAACAGAGGACGAGGAGCTGTACCGCAAGTACTGGGAGCAGATCCCGGTCGTTCTCGTCGACGAGAGCAGCACGACTTCTGGCGCGTGAAGGAGGAGCGGCTGCGATACGGCACTGACGCGCTAGGCCGTCGCACAAGTCACTGACCGAGGAGTCCAACTGGCCCCGAAAGTCGCTTAGATCGAGGGCGGCTTTGGTCTCGGGGCGTGGATCGTAAGGAAGGTGTGCGGTTTTTTGGCCCCCTCAGGTGAGCAACGAAGCGCCTGCGCGCCGGTTCCAGGATCGCGCCCGGGGCGCGTGACCCCGGTCACGTTGGCCGGGCAACCGACACCATCTTTGTGCACGCGTTCACAAAGACATAGCTCCTGCATTCCGACGGCGCAGGTCTCGGATCACGATCAAGGCGTACCTGTGCCCGCCCACAGCCCCGCTTCTACCCGCAGGAGCACCGTGGCACCGGGCCGAACTCACCGACCGGCGACCCGCAGCCGAGGTGCATTCCGAGGCCACCGTCGCCAGGCTTCCGCTGTACCTCCGAGCCCTCACCGCTCTGGTCGTGGAGCGCTTCCTCGGTGCCCACGGTCTCTCCGAGGAGCTCGCGGCCGCCGCGGGGTCAACTCCGCGAAGCTGCGCAAGCGACTTCTGCACCTCGGCTCGTACGGGACCGGGCGTCTGGCACACCGTCAGAGTACCCGCACCAGGATCTCGCGCGAGCTGGGCCTCACGCAGGACTGGCCGATCGTGATGGCCGGTATCGGTAACCCCGGCGCGCGCCGCCGGCCAATTACGGTGGGGTTCGCCTCGCGCGGCTTCCGTCGTCGCGGCGCTGATCGACGCCGAGTCCCGCGATGACCGGCAAGTCCGTCGCCGGGATGTCCAGTGCAGCACGCCGACGACCTCGAGAAGATCGCCGACGAGAACGGCGTGTCCATCGAGCGTCATCGCGACGGCCGGTCGCCGCGCAGCAGGTCTGCTGGACCGCTTCTCGTCGCCGCCGGTGTCACCTCCATCCTCTGAACTTCGCGCTCGACTCGTCCTGTCCGTGCCGGACTGGGCGTCGACGTGCGCAAGGTCGACCTCTCCATCGAGCTTGCAGATCCCGCGTTCCACGAGAGCAGCGCAAGGCCGGCGAGGGCGCGGTCGACGGCACCGAGGGCGCCGGCGTCGGTGCTCGAGGGCCCGGCCGCCAAGGTCACTTCCGCCCACCGCAGGCGACGACCGCAAGGGACCCGACGGGGACGTGCCCGCCGTGATGCCGGCATGAGTCTCCCCGTCGTCGGGCCGGAGCCACCGCAGCGCACCGGTCAGCGTCCTGAGCGCGCTGCGCCTGCCGTGGGACACCCAGGCCAAGCCGCTCCAGGACACCCTCTGCCGCCGAGCCGGCCGCCGAGGCCGCCGTCCTCCGCCACCTGCAATCGCATCGAGCTCGTACGCCGACGTGGACAAGTTCCACGCCGGTGTCGCCGAGTTGTCGACGCTGCTCGCGCAGCACAGTGGCGTGGGTCTCGGCTTGAGCCTACCCTATCTTTATGTGCACTACGAGACCGGGCGGCACCACCTGTTCTCGGTGGCGTGCGCGGGTTCGACTCGATGGTGGTCACAGGGCCAGATCCTCGGCCAGTGAAGCGGCGCACGAAAAACGCGAAAGCGTTTCACGATAAATGCGAAACGGTTAAACACCCACCATTATAACTGAATCGGGAAGCAATACC
>NZ_JASERH010000090.1:0-108230 GCF_030766975.1 Streptomyces sp. KL116D
CGCCGAGCGCCGCTCCGGCCAGCCGCGCCCGTCCGGTCAGCCGGTCGCGATGCGGCGTGACGGCGACCGGCTGCGCTTCGTCGGCGCGGCCACCCGGCGGATCGCCCGCGGCATCGACCTCGACGAGATCGTGATGGGGCTGTGCCGGGCCACGGTGCCGACGTTCTCGGACGCGATCCTGGTCTATCTGCGGGAGCCGCTGCCGGTCGGCGACGAGCGGCCCACCGGGCCGATGGTGCTGCGGCTGCGCCGCACCGACCGGATCCCGGACTCCGCCGACGACACCGAGACGGAGAACGGCGGCACACCCTCGGCGATGACCGCCCAGCAGCCCGAACTGGCCCCGGGCAGCGCCGAGTTGTGCGAGGTGCGGCCCGGTGGCCCGCTCGCCGAGGTGCTGCGCGGGGTCCGTCCGGTGTTCGCCGACTCGCCCGCCGCGCTCGCGGCGCTGCCCGAACTGCTGGGCGGGGAGCGGTCGTTGCCGACCGGTCGCCGCGCGATCCTGGCGCCGCTGCGGGGGCGGCGCCGGGTGATCGGCGCGGCCGTGTTCCTGCGCCGCCCCGACCGGGCCGCGTTCGACGCGGACGACCTGCTGGTGGCCGGGCAGCTGGCCACGCACAGCGCGCTCGGCATCGACAAGGCCGTGCTGTACGGGCGCGAGGCGTACATCGCGGACGAGTTGCAGCGCACGATGCTGCCGGAGACGCTGCCGCGCCCCACCGGGGTGCGGCTCGCGTCGCGCTACCTGCCGGCGGCGGAGACGGCGCGGGTGGGCGGCGACTGGTACGACGCGATCCCGCTGCCGGGCAGCCGGGTCGCGCTCGTCGTCGGCGACGTCATGGGGCACTCCATGACGTCGGCCGCCATCATGGGCCAGCTGCGCACCACCGCGCAGACGCTGGCCGGGCTCGACCTGCCGCCGCAGGAGGTGCTGCACCACCTCGACGAGCAGGCCCAGCGGCTCGGCACCGACCGGATGGCGACGTGCCTGTACGCCGTGTACGACCCGGTCTCGCACCGCATCACCATCGCCAACGCCGGGCATCCGCCGCCGGTCCTGCTGCACCTGGGCGGGCGCGCCGAGGTGCTGCGAGTACCGCCGGGTGCGCCGATCGGCGTCGGCGGGGTCGACTTCGAGGCCGTCGAGCTGGACGCGCCCGCGGGCGCCACGCTGCTGCTGTACACCGACGGGCTCGTCGAGTCGCGGCTGCGGGACGTGTGGACCGGGATAGAGCAGCTGCGCGAGCGGCTGGCCGCGACCGCGCAGTTGACCGGGCCCGACCATCCGCCGCCGCTGGAGGCGCTCTGCGACGACGTCCTCGACATGCTCGGCCCGGGCGACCGGGACGACGACATCGCGCTGCTCGCGGCCCGGTTCGACGGGATCGCGCCGAGCGACGTCGCGTACTGGTTCCTGGAGCCGGAGGACGCGGCGCCGTCGCGGGCGCGCAGGCTGGCCAGGAGCGCCCTGGCCCGCTGGGGTCTCGAGGAGATGACCGACGCGGTCGAGCTGCTGGTGAGCGAGGTCGTGACGAACGCGGTGCGGTACGCCTCGCGGCCGGTGACGCTGCGGCTGCTGCGGACCGACGTGCTGCGCTGCGAGGTGGGCGACGACGTGCCGCAGCTGCCGCGGCTGCGCCAGGCCCGGGCGACCGACGAGGGCGGCCGGGGACTGTTCCTGGTCAACCGGCTCGCCCGGCGCTGGGGGGCGACGCGGCTCAGCACCGGCAAGGTGGTGTGGTTCGAGCTGGCCAGGCCGCAGTCGGGCGCCGCGACGCCGTAGCCCGCCCGGTCCGGTGCCGGGGAAATGTTGCCGACGGGGTGTCGGCGGAGTTGACTGGTGCGGGTGACCAAAGCGTGACATGACCCCCGAACCCCCATGAAACGACGGGAGGACGTCGTGACCGAGGCGCCCCGGAACACCCCGTACACGACCACCAACGCAGGCATCCCGGTGGAGAGCGACGAACACTCGCTGACCGTCGGGCCCGACGGCCCGATCCTGCTGCAGGACCACTACCTCATCGAGAAGATGGCCCAGTTCAACCGCGAACGGGTCCCCGAGCGGGTGGTGCACGCCAAGGGCAGCGGCGCGTACGGCGTCTTCGAAGTCACCAACGACGTCAGCCAGTTCACCAAGGCGGACCTGTTCCAGCCCGGGAAGCGGACCGAGGTGCTGGCCCGCTTCTCGACCGTGGCCGGCGAGCAGGGCTCGCCCGACACCTGGCGCGACCCGCGCGGCTTCGCCCTCAAGTTCTATACGGAGCACGGCAATTACGACATGGTCGGCAACAACACGCCGGTCTTCTTCGTGCGCGACCCCATCAAGTTCCAGGACTTCATCCGCTCCCAGAAGCGCACCATCGACAGCGGGCTGCGCGACCACGACATGCAGTGGGACTTCTGGACGCTGTCCCCCGAGTCCGCCCACCAGGTCACCTGGCTGATGGGCGACCGGGGCATCCCGAAGACGTTCCGGCACATGGACGGCTTCAGCTCCCACACCTACATGTGGGTTAACGGCGGCGGCGCGAAGTTCTGGGTGAAGTACCACTTCAGGACCGACCAGGGCAACGAGTTCCTCACCCAGCAGGAGGCCGACGAGCTGGCCGGCTCGGACGGCGACCACCACCGGCGCGACCTGTTCGCGTCGATCGGCCGCGGGGACCACCCGAGCTGGACGCTGAAGATGCAGATCATGCCGTTCGAGGACGCGGCGGACTACCGCTTCAACCCGTTCGACCTGACCAAGGTGTGGCCGCACGCCGACTACCCGCTGATCGAGGTCGGCCGGATGACCCTGAACCGGAATCCGGAGGACTTCTTCGTCCACATCGAGCAGGCCGCCTTCGAGCCGTCGAACCTGGTGCCCGGCATCGGCCCGTCCCCCGACAAGATGCTGCTCGGCCGGCTCTTCTCGTACCCGGACACGCACCGCTACCGGATCGGCCCGAACTACCTCCAGCTCCCGCCGAACCGGCCGCACTCGCAGGTCAACTCGTACGCCAAGGACGGCCCGATGCGCTACGAGCCGCCGAACGTGGCCCGGCCCTACGCGCCCAACTCGTACGGCGGCCCCGCGGCCGACGTGCAGCGGTTCGGCGACCCGGCGGGCTGGGCGACGGCCGGGGAGATGGTCCGCGAGGCGTACGCGCTGCACCGCGAGGACGACGACTGGGGCCAGCCGGGCACGCTGGTGCGCGAGGTCCTGGACGACGCGGCCCGCGACCGGCTCGTGGACAACATCAGCGGGCACCTGCTCGACGGGGTGTCCCGGCCGGTCCTCGACCGCGCTCTGGAGTACTGGAGCAACGTCGACAAGACCCTCGGCGAGCGGGTGGCCGCGAAGGTGAACGGCGGAGGCTGAGGCCGGCCGTACGGACGCGAAGGGGCCCGGAACCGTGCGGTTCCGGGCCCCTTCGCGTACGCGCCGGTCAGTTGGTCTGCCGGCCTGCCTGTCTGCCCGACCCGTCGCCGTCGGCCGGGTTCTCCGGGATGCCGATCGTCGGTGTCGTCGGGTCGGTGGGCGGCTCGACGGTCTGCGTCGGCTCGTCCGTCGGCGGCTCGGTGGTCGGCGTCTCGCTCGGCGTCGTCGGGGTCGACGGCGGCGTCGAGGACGGCTCCTCCGTCGGCGAGGCCGGGGTCGAGGGCTCCTCCGTCGGCGTGACCGGGGCCTGCGTGGTGGGCTCGACGCCCGCACCCATGTCGGTGTCGAGGTCGAACTCGCTGCCCGCACTCGTCGCGTTGAACATGTACTGCGCCCAGATCCGCGCCGGGAAGCTGCCGCCGTCGACGCGGCCGCCGCCCGCGGCGCCGGTCATCGGCACCTGCTGGTTCGCCTTGGCCGTGCCCTGCGCGCCCTCGCCGAACAGGCCCACCGAGGTGACCAGGTCCGGGGTGTACCCGGTGAACCAGGCCGACCGGTTGTTGTCGGAGGTACCGGTCTTGCCTGCGACCTGCTGGCCGTCGCGGCCCGGGTTGTCGCGGACCGAGGCCCGCGCGGTGCCGTCGTCGACCACACCGGTGAGGACCGAGGTGACCGAGTCGGCGGCGCCGCGGCTGATGACCTGCTCGCCGACGGCGTCCGGCAGCTCCGACTTCTCGCCCTTCACCGACACCGACTTCACGATCTGCGGGGTGACCAGCTTGCCGTGGTTGTCGAGGGTCGCGTAGACACCGGCCATCTCCAGCGGGCTCGCGCCCATGGTGCCGAGGGTCTGGGCGTAGTACGGCTTGAGGTCGGCGCCGTCCATGCCGAGCTTCTTCGCCATCTCCATGACCTGGTCCATGCCGACGTCGGCGCCCATCTGCGCGAAGACGGAGTTCACGGACTTGTTCATGGCGGTCTGCACGGTGACCGGGCCGTAGCTGTGGTCGTCCTCGTTCGGCGGGGCGAAGCCGACCTTCCTGCCGTTCTCGACGACCGGCCGCTTGTTGGTGCCGTCGTAGATCGTGCTCGCCTTGATGGACGACCCGTTCTGCGTCTTGGCGTTGTCCTCCAGGGCGGCCGCGAGGATCAGCGGCTTGAACGTGGAGGCGGGCTGGTAGTCGGTGCGCGTGGCGTTGTTGCGCCAGTGCTTGGTGAGGCCCTCGCCGCCGTACATCGCGACGATGATGCCGGTCTTCGGATCGACCGAGACGGCGCCGGCCTGCACGTTCGCGTCGGCCTTGCGGTTCTTGCGGTCGAGGTGGTCGGTCAGCTGCGCCTTGACCGACTTCTCCAGCTGCTGCTGCTTCTTGCGGTCGATGTTCAGGGTGATGGTGTAGCCGCCGGCGTCGAACTGCGCGTCGGTCAGGTTGAGTTCCTTCATCACCTCGGCCTTGGCGGCCTGGTAGAGGTAGCCCTCCTGGCCCTGCAGCCCGGCGGCGGCCTTCGGCTTCTCGGGCTCGTCGAACTTCAGGCCCTGCCGCTCGCTCGCGCCCAGCCAGTGCATGTCGACCATGTTGTCCAGCACGTAGTTCCAGCGCGCCGTGGCCAGCTTCTTGCCGGTGTCGGAGGCGATCGCCCAGTCGTACTGGTTCGGGGCCTGGAGCAGGGCGGCGAGGTACGCGCCCTGCGAGACGTTCAGCTTCGAGGCGTCCTTGCCGTAGTACGCCTGGGCGGCGGCCTGGATGCCCCAGGCGCCGCGGCCGTAGTAGCTGGTGTTGATGTACCCGGCGAGGATCTCGTTCTTGGTCTTCTTCTGGTCGACCTTCAGCGAGATGACCAGTTCCTTCAGCTTGCGCGTGACGGTCTGGTCCTGGGTCAGGTAGTAGTTCTTCACGTACTGCTGGGTGATCGTCGAGCCACCCTGCTTGCCCTTGCCCGTGACCGTGTTCAGGACACCGCGGGCGGTGCCCTTCAGGTCCACGCCCTTGTCGTTGTAGAACGTCTTGTTCTCGGCGGCGACGAAGGTGTGCTGGACCTCGGGGGATATCTCCGACAGGTCGACGATCTCGCGGTTGACCTCGCCGGTGCGGGCCATGACCCTGCCGTCGCTGTACTTGTAGATGTTGCTCTGCAGCTCGGCTTCCGGGTTGCCCTCGGGTACGTCGATCAGCAGGTACAGCACCACGAACGCGCCCATGCACAGCAGCACGAAACCGAAGAACGCGCCCAGGATCTTCTTCCAGGTGAAGAAGCGGCGTATGCCCGACGGCCGCGCCGCGCGCTTGCGCGCCATTCTCGCATCCGCTCGGCCCATGACCTCTTGCTCCGCTTCTTCTTCCCGTGACCACGTTCCGTGGCCCGTGTGTTCGTGTTCCGTACTGAATCAGCTCATGAAGCTAACACCGTCACTTAAGGCAAAACCCTGCCCTTCCGGTCATTTCCGGACGTGACAATCAGCACCTGACCCATGGGAACCGACGATCCAGGGGTGCGGATGGTTGCCGGGCGGCGTAAAGTGATATCACTTTGCTAGACGGGTTCATGCCGCACCGGTCACGAACCGCCAGCTCAGAGAAACGGGGACTGCCATGTCCGAGACGGACGCCACACCCGACGTACCCACGATGCCGAAGGCCCGTGTGCGCGAGGTCACGGCCCACAGCATCGGCGGCGGGCTCGCCCTGCTGCTCGGCCTGATCGGCCTGCTGGTGGGCGCGGGCCTGATCGCCACCGCCACCGCCCTCGACTCGAACGGCGCCAAGGCGCTGCTGATCGTCCTCGGCGTCGTGATCGCGGTCGGCGCCTTCTTCGCGATGTGCGGGCTGAACATGGTGGCGCCGGGCGAGGCCCGCGTCGTCCAGCTCTTCGGCCGGTACCGCGGCACGATCCGCACGGACGGCCTGCGCTGGGTCAACCCGCTCACCTCCCGCACCAAGATCTCCACCCGCGTCCGCAACCACGAGACGGCGGTCCTCAAGGTCAACGACGCGTACGGCAACCCGATCGAGCTCGCCGCGGTCGTCGTCTGGAAGGTGGAGGACACCGCGCAGGCGACGTTCGAGGTCGACGACTTCCTGGAGTTCGTCTCGACGCAGACCGAGGCGGCCGTGCGGCACATCGCCATCGAGTACCCCTACGACGCGCACGACGAGGGAGGCCTCTCGCTGCGGGGCAACGCCGAGGAGATCACCGAGAAGCTCGCCGTCGAGCTCCACGCGCGGGTCGAGGCGGCCGGCGTCCAGATCATCGAGTCCCGGTTCACGCACCTCGCGTACGCGCCGGAGATCGCCTCGGCGATGCTGCAGCGCCAGCAGGCCGGTGCCGTGGTCGCGGCGCGCCGCCTCATCGTGGACGGCGCGGTGGGCATGGTCGAGGACGCGCTCGCCCGGATCACCGAGCAGGACTTCGTGGCGCTGGACGAGGAGCGCAAGGCGGCGATGGTGAGCAATCTGCTGGTCGTGCTCTGCGGTGACCGTTCCGCGCAGCCCGTCCTCAACACCGGGACGCTCTACCAGTGACCCCGCGTCCGCGTAAGCAGGTTCTGCTGCGGCTCGATCCGGCCGTGTACGACGCGCTGGCGCGGTGGGCCGGGGACGAGCTGCGCTCCGCGAACGCCCAGATCGAGTTCCTGCTCCGCAAGTCCCTCGCCGAGTCGGGCCGCCTGCCGGGGTCGACGGGGCCCATCCCCCGGAGGGGTCGTCCGCCCAAGACCCCGACGCCGCCCGAGGATCCCACGACGGACGCCTGACGGCGGGCCAGCGGGCCTTCTCGCACAGTTCCCCGCGCCCCCTGAAAGGCCGACTGCATCCGCGGGCCGGTGGGGGCTTCTCGCGCAGTTCCCCGCGCCCCCTGAAAGGCCAACTGCGTCCGCGGGCCGGTGGTGGGTTGCTCGCGCAGTTCCCCGCGCCCCTGGAATGCACGCCCTTCGGGCGGCATGCCAGGGGCGCGTCGCGTGGGGGGAGGCAGTGGCGAAGCCGCAGGCCTCCAGGGGCGCGGGGAACTGCGCGAGAAGCCCCACCACCCGCACCCCGCGACGAACGACCAGCCCGGCAGACGCAGTCGGCCCTTCAGGGGCGCGGGGAACTGCGCGAGCAACCCACCACCGGGCCGCAGCCCGCGACGAACGATCAGCCCGGCAGACGCAGTCGGCCTTTCAGGGGCGCGGGGAACTGCGCGAGCGACCCACCACCGGGCCGCACCCGACACCACACCCCACCCGGCAGGGCTATGCACCCCGGGTATACACCCCACGTATACACACGGTGTAGAGTCCTCCGCATGTCCATCGGCCACACCCTTCTCGGGCTGCTCGAATCCGGGCCCCGCCACGGTTACGACCTCAAGCGCACCTTCGACGAGACCTTCGGGCACGACAAGCCGCTGCACTACGGGCAGGTCTACTCGACCATGTCCCGCCTCCTGAAGAACGGCCTCGTGGAGGTCGACGGGATAGAGGCGGGCGGCGGCCCGGAGCGGAAGCGGTACGCGATCACCGACGCCGGCATCACGGACGTCCAGCGCTGGCTGGCGACGCCCGAGAAGCCGGAGCCGTACCTCCAGTCGACCCTGTACACGAAGGTCGTCCTCGCGCTGCTGACCGACCGCGACGCCGCGGAACTGCTCGACGCGCAACGCTCCGAGCACCTGCGCCTGATGCGCGCCCTCACCGAGCGCAAGCGCAAGGGCGACCTCGCCGACCAGCTGATCTGCGACCACGCCCTGTTCCACCTGGAAGCCGACCTGCGCTGGCTGGAACTGACCGCCGCGCGCCTCGACAAGCTCGCCGCGGAGGTGCGCCCCTCATGAGTTCCACCCCGACCCCCGCCGGTTCGCTGCTGACCGCGACCGACCTGCACAAGGCGTACGGGCCCACGCCCGCGCTCGACGGTGCCTCGTTCTCGGTCCACCCGGGCGAGGTCGTCGCCGTCATGGGCCCCTCGGGCTCCGGCAAGTCGACCCTGCTGCACTGCCTCGCCGGCATCGTCACGCCGGACTCCGGCACCATCACGTACGACGGCCGCGACCTGGCCGGGATGTCCGACGCGGAGCGCAGCGCCCTGCGCCGCGGCGAGTTCGGCTTCGTCTTCCAGTTCGGCCAGCTCGTCCCGGAGCTGACCTGCGTGGAGAACGTCGCGCTGCCGCTGCGGCTGAACGGCGTGAAGCGTAAGGAGGCCGAGCGCCGGGCCACCGCCTGGCTGCAGAAGCTGGAGGTCGACGGCCTCGCGGACAAGCGTCCCGGCGAGATGTCCGGCGGTCAGGGCCAGCGCGTCGCCGTGGCCCGTTCGCTGGTCACGAACCCGCGCGTGCTCTTCGCCGACGAGCCGACCGGCGCCCTGGACTCCCTCAACGGCGAGCGCGTCATGGAGCTGCTCACCGAGGCGGCCCGCGGCGCGAACGCCGCCGTCGTCCTGGTCACGCACGAGGCCCGGGTCGCGGCCTACTCCGACCGCGAGGTCGTGGTGCGCGACGGCAGGTCCAGGGACATGGAGTACACCCGATGACCCTGCTCGACGACCGCCCGACCCGCACCACCCCCGCGCCCACCCGGCCGGGCCTCGGCGGCCGGCTGCGCGACCTCGGCCTCGGCATCCGGTTCGCCGTGTCCGGTGGCCGCGAGGGCTGGATCCGGGCCCTGCTCACCGCGGTCGGCGTGGGCCTCGGCGTGGCCCTGCTGCTCGGCGCGGCGAGCGTCCCGACGTTCCAGCAGGAGCGCGACGCGCGCGGCGACGCACGCCAGCTGGGCGTCGGCACGGACGACCGGCTGAAGCCCGGCGACCGCACGATGCTCGCCGTCGACGCCTCGTCGGAGTACCGGGACGTCACGGTCGGCGGCTATCTGCTGCGCCCCGAGGGCGCGCACCCGCCGCTGCCGCCCGGCGTCGACAAGCTGCCGGGTCCCGGCGAGATGGTCGTCTCGCCCGCGCTCGACCGGCTCCTGCACTCCGCCGAGGGCAAGCTCCTCAAGGAGCGCTACGACTACCGCACCGTCGGCACGATCCACGACGCCGGTCTCGACAACCCCTTCGACCTCTACGTCTACGTGGGCAGCGACTCGATCAAGGACGGCACGGACACGTCCCGCATCGACCACTTCGGGATGAACTATCCGAAGGAGCCGATGGATCCGGTCCTCATCGTGCTCATCGTCCTGGCCTGCATCGTCCTGCTCGTCCCGGTCGCCATCTTCATCGCGACGGCCGTACGGTTCGGCGGCGAGCGGCGCGACAAGCGGCTCGCCGCGCTGCGGCTGGTCGGCGCGGACGTGCCGATGGCCCGGCGGATGGCGGCGGGCGAGACGCTGTTCGGCACGCTGGTCGGGCTCGTGCTCGGCGTCGTCTTCTTCCTGGCCGGGCGGCAGTTGCTGGGTGTCGTGGAGATCTGGCGGCTGTCGGCGTTCCCGTCCGACTTCGTGCCGGTGCCCGCGCTGGCGGTGCTGATCCTGGTGGCCGTGCCGCTGGCCTCGGTCGCCGTCACGGTGTTCGCGCTGCGCTCGGTGGTGATCGAGCCGCTGGGCGTCGTGCGCAGCGGCCGGGTCCGCGGCCGTCGCCTGTGGTGGCGGCTGCCGGTCCCGGTCGTCGGAGTCGCGCTGCTGCTCGCGTCGGGCCCCGGTGACACGCTCGGCACGCGCGGCGTCGTACAGATCTCGGCCGGCATCGCGTTCACCCTGATCGGTCTGGTCCTCGTCCTGCCCTGGGTGGTGGAGGCGACCGTACGACGGCTGCGCGGCGGCCCCGTGCCGTGGCAGCTGGCCGTGCGCAGGCTCCAGTTGAGCACCGACGGCGGCAGCCGCGCGGTCGCCGGCATCACCATCGCGGTGGCGGGCGGCATCGCCCTGCAGATGTTCACGGTCGGCATCAACGACGACTTCAACAAGAAGACCGGTCAGGACCCGTCGCGGGCCCAGCTCGGCGCGAGCGCGGGCTTCGCCAGCGGCGAGCTGGCCGAGCGGATGGTGACCGAGTTCGGCGCGACCAAGGGCGTCCGGTCGGTCATCGGCACCGTGGACAGCTGGGCGAGCCGGAGGGGCGCGAAGCCGGACGCCGACGGCATCCTGGCCTCCGTGTCGGTCTCCGTCGGCTCCTGCTCCACGCTGCGCGAGCTGGCGAAGGTGGACTCCTGCCGGGACGGCGACGTCTTCCGCGTCGAGGGCGCCGAGAACGCCAGTATCGACGACGAGCTGAAGATCGCCCCGCCCGGCGCGAAGCTCGACGTCGGCGACCCGGCCGTACGCTGGACGGTCCCCGCGGACGCCCGCACGGTGCACTCCCGGCGCGACCCGGGCGGCCACTACTTCGGCGGCCTCCTCGTCACCCCGGGCGCCCTGGACGTGCGCGAACTGGGCAACGCCTCGACGTCGGCGCAGGTCCAGGTCGACCCGAGCGTGCCGGACGTCCTCGACTACGTGCGCAACACCGGCTTCGCGATCAACCCGGGCATGCACATGTACGTGTACCAGACCACGCAGCGCGACAGCGAGTACGCCAGTATCCGCTCGGGCCTCTTCACGGCCGCCGCGCTCACCATGACGCTCATCGCGGCGTCCATGTTGGTCTCGCAGATCGAGCAACTCCGCGACCGCAGGCGCCTGTTGTCGATCCTGGTCGCCTACGGCACCCGGCGCTCGACGCTCGCCTGGTCGGTGCTGTGGCAGACCGCGATCCCGGTCGTCCTCGGCATGGCCGTCGCCGTCACGGGCGGCCTCGGCCTGGGCTGGCTGATGCTCCGCATGGTCGACAAACCGGTGACGGACTGGTTCCTGTTCCTGCCGCTGGCGGGCGTGGGCGCGGCGACGATCGCGGCGGTGACGCTGCTGAGCCTGCCTCCGCTGTACCGGATGATGCGCCCCGAGGGCCTGCGGACCGAGTAGCCGACCGCTCCGCCCCGCCGAAGGGCCCCTCCCCGCACCGCGGGGAGGGGCCCTTCGGCGTGCCTCAGAGGCTGAACTCCTTGATCACGCGGCGCACTTGGGCGACGAGCATGCCCACGTTCACGGACTTGCGGCACACCGTCACGGAGACGATGTCCTGCTGCTCGTTCAGCCGGACGAACAGATGGGTGATGTTGTCGCTGTTGACGAGGATCTCCTGGAAGAAGTGGTTGTCGTGCTCCTGATTGCGCCGCTCCTTCCAGACGTCCTCGATCATCAGGACGGTGCGGCCCTGGAACAGGTCGAGGGTCGCTCCGGCCAGCAGGTCGAGGACCTCGGGCGGATGGTTGTCGACGGTCTCGTAGGCCAGCAGCATGCCGGTCGACATGTCGACCACGCCCGCGGCGACACAGTCGGGTGCCTCGGTGCGCAGGCTCTTGACCAGGCTCACGACCTGGTCGGAGAAGTTGGCGTTCAGGCGTTTGGTCGCCATGCCGTCACACGCCTTCCGGGGTCTTCTCGGGTTCCGGGTTCTTCGCGGTGAGGATCGCCTCGATCCGGTCGAGGGCGGGCTGGGTCGCCGTGTGCAGCCGCTCCACGTCGAGCCCTTCGTCGCCGAGGACGACCATGAGGGCGGTGTCACCGACCGCGTAGCAGGCGGCGCAGCCCCGGCTGCCGTAGGTCACGGTCCGGCGCAGCGCCCCGCGGGACGCCAGGTCGGTGGTGCGCCGGGCGAGTCCGAGGCCGGCCGCGGCGACGGCGGCCAGCCCCTCCCGGTCGATGGAGTCGGCGGTGTCGGCGGCGATGAGCAGTCCGTCCGCTGCCGCGACGGCCGTGTCGGTTATTCCGGTCACCTGCTCGCGCAGGCCGCGCATTTCCTGCGCGAGAGCGTTGTGGTCCATGGGTCCAACCCCCCGGGTGCGGAGTGCATCTGATCGTGATCTTCGCTTCGCGCTCCTCGACCGCCGGCACGTCCTGCGCTGCCGCCACGGACCAGGAGTTATCTCAACTCGCCTGACTGTCCTGCGAGTTGACGGATTCATTGATGCCGCTGGCGCCGGGGCTGCGGCGCGGCAGATCGTCCGCGTCCGTCGCCGGCTCCTCGTCCGCCGGCGGCTCCGGGTCCGCGGCCCGCTCCGCCGCGTCCGGCTCAGGTCCCGGCAGCGGCAGGGCCCGCAGCCGCTGGCCCACGCCGTGTCGCGCGGCCGCCGGGCTGAGCGGGATGGGCGGCGGCTCCTCCACCCGCTCCAGCAGCCCTTCGCCCAGCATCCGGGCGACCTCGACGGTGACGGCGTAGACGCCGCGCCCGGTGAGGAAGGCGAGGTCGCGGGCGCTGCGCCGGCCGTCGGCGTGGGCCAGCAGTTCGCGCCGCAGTGCGGTGAGCCCCTCGGTCCACTCGGCACCGGGCGCGGCCACGGTGCGTTCGCGGTCCGGGCTCACGGGGCACGCCAGCGTCTCGACGGCGGCGAGCCGGCGGTCCGCGTCCTGCAGCAGCCGCCAGGGCGACTCGCCGTACGGGGACGGTGCGGCCGGCTCGGCCTCGGCATCGCGCTCGCAGTCGTCCAGCCGCCCCGCGACGATCGCGAACACGGCGTCCCGCATCGCCATCAGACAGACCACCCGCAACTGCGCCGCGCCGGCGTACTCCCGGGCGATCAGACCGGCGGCGGGCCAGGGCGATCCGCCCGCCTCCCGCACCAGTTCGGCCCACTGCTCGTCGCTCACCCGGCCGGAGCGCAGCAGCAGCGCCTCAGGACCCGGCGAGCCGGGGCTCTCCACCGCGACGACCAGGCCGCCCCGCAGGTGCAGGGTGCCGCCGGGCGTCCCGGTCACCCGGACCCGGCCGGTGAACTCCTCGCGCTCGCAGGCGGCCAGCTCCGCCGCTAGGAGGTCGCACCCGGCCCGGTCGGAAGACCCCCACCCGTCCTGCTCCGTACCCGACATCGCACCCCCCGGAATTTCGCACAGACGCCTGACGCGTCGCACTCAGGGGGCATGTTGTATCAGCCGGGGCGCACGCCTCCGGGGCTCGTTTCCTACCTGCCCCCACCTGACGCGAGTTGAAGCAATCGGCCGCACAAACGCCCATGCCCGAGGCACATTTGACCGGTTGCCAAGTGCCTTCAGTCGGCGGTGAGCACCCGGACGGGCAAGGGCTTCAGGGCCGCGCGCAGCGCCACGGCCAGCTCCTCGTACTCGGTGCCGCGCGCGGCGCCGGTGCGCATGGCGAGGGCGACCCGGCGCGACGGGGCCGGTTCGGCAAAGCCGCCGGTGAGCAACTGGGTGCTGCGGGCGGTCTCGACGCGCAGCGCGGTCCTGGGCAGCAGCGTGCAGCCGAGACCGCCGGCGACCAGCTGCACCAGGGTGGAGAGCCCGGCCGCGGTCGTGGTGACGCCGACGTCGTCGCCGCGCCCCGCCTCGCGGCAGATGTCGAGCGCCTGGTCGCGCAGGCAGTGCCCTTCGTCGAGCAGCAGCAGGTTGAGCTCGCGCAGCGCCTCGCGCGGAATCCCCTCCCGTCCGCCGAGCCAGTGGTCGAGCGGCGTGACGAGCACGAAGTCCTCGTCGAACAGGGGGAGTTCGGTGACGCCCGGCACACCGAGCGGCACCGCGAGCAGCAGCAGGTCGAGCCGCCCGGCGGCGAGCCCCTCGACGAGCGACGAGGTCTGTTCCTCGTGCACCTGGAGGTCGAGGTGCGGGTACTTCTCGTGCACCAGACGCAGGACCGTGGGCAGCAGGTACGGCGCGACGGTGGGGATCACCCCGAGCCGCAGCGCTCCGGTGAACGGGGCCCGCACCGCCTCGGCGTCCTCCATCAGCGCGCCGACCTCGTCGAGCACGGCCTTGGCCCGCACCGCGATCCGCTCACCGGCCGGGGAGAGCAGCACCTTGCGCGTCGTACGCTCGACGAGGGTCACCCCGAGCGTCTCCTCCAGCGCCGACACGGCACCGGACAGGGCCGGCTGACTCATCCCTATCGCCGCCGCCGCGTCCCGGAAGTGCAGGTGCTCGGCGACCGCGGCGAACGCCCGCAACTGCGCCAGGCTCGGCTGACGCTTGCGCCCGCTCGCGGGTTTTCCGTTCTGTACGGCCACTGATAGCCACCTCCGATCAACACGACCGAGTCTAGCTATTTCCATAATCAATGCACCCTGTGCCACGATCTTGAGCAGTCCAACCCATGGGAAGGTCCCCCAAAAAGGGACCTTTCTCGCTGCAAGGAGTGCGTGTGCTCACTGTCGGTGACAAGTTCCCCGAGTTCGACCTGACCGCCTGTGTCTCGCTGGAGAAGGGCTCGGAGTTCGAGCAGATCAACCACAAGACCTACGAGGGCAAGTGGAAGATCGTCTTCGCATGGCCCAAGGACTTCACCTTCGTGTGCCCCACCGAGATCGCCGCGTTCGGCAAGCTGAACGACGAGTTCGCCGACCGTGACGCCCAGGTCCTCGGCTTCTCCGGCGACTCCGAGTTCGTGCACCACGCCTGGCGCAAGGACCACCCGGACCTGACCGACCTGCCCTTCCCGATGCTGGCCGACTCGAAGCACGAGCTCATGCGTGACCTCGGCATCGAGGGCGAGGACGGCTTCGCGCAGCGCGCCGTCTTCATCGTCGACCAGAACAACGAGATCCAGTTCACGATGGTGACCGCCGGTTCCGTCGGCCGTAACCCCAAGGAGGTCCTCCGGGTCCTCGACGCGCTCCAGACGGACGAGCTCTGCCCGTGCAACTGGAGCAAGGGCGATGAGACCCTGGACCCGGTCGCGCTGCTCTCCGGCGAGTGAACGGACTGATCTGACATGGCACTCGACGAACTGAAGTCCGCCATACCGGACTACGCCAAGGACCTGAAGCTCAACCTGGGCTCGGTCATCGGCAACTCGGACCTCCCGCAGCAGCAGCTGTGGGGCACGGTCCTGGCGTGCGCCATCGCCTCCCGCTCGCCGCGCGTGCTGCGCGAGCTGGCGCCGGAGGCCGAGGCGAACCTGTCGCCCGAGGCGTTCAAGGCCGCCAAGTCGGCCGCCGCCATCATGTCGATGAACAACGTCTTCTACCGCACGCGTCACCTGCTCTCGGACGACGAGTACGGGACGATGCGCGCGGGCCTGCGGATGAACGTCATCGGCAACCCGGGCGTCGACAAGGTCGACTTCGAGCTGTGGTCGTTCGCGGTCTCCGCGATCAACGGCTGCGGGATGTGCCTCGACTCGCACGAGCAGGTGCTCCGCAAGGCCGGCGTCGACCGCGACGTCGTCCAGGAAGCGTTCAAGATCGCGTCCGTGATCCAGGCGGTGGCCGTCACGGTCGACGCCGAGGACGTCCTGGCGTAAGCCGTAAAAAGGCCCGCTGCTGTCCAGGTACTTGGACAGCAGCGGGCCTTTTCTTTCCAGGGACACGGGGCTCCGCCCCGGACCCCGCTCCTCAATCGCCGGAGGGGCTGGAGTGCGGGGCCACGTCCACCGCCGTCGCCCCCCGCGGCACCGGCGCCGACCGGATCGACCCCTCCCGCGACCACGCCCGCAGATAGACGACCACCGTGTTGGTCACGGCCACCAGCGGCACCGCCACCACCGCTCCCCCGATCCCGGCCACCATCCCGCCCGCCGCGACGGACAGCACCACGGCCAGCGGGTGCACCCGCACCGCGCGGCCCAGGATGAACGGCTGGAGGATGTGGCCCTCGATCTGCTGCACGGCGAGCACGACGGCCAGCGTCATGACGGCCGTGAACACGCCTTGCGTCACCAGCGCCACGACCACCGCGAGGGCACCCGAGACGACCGCGCCGACCAGCGGGATGAACGCGAACAGGAAGATGAAGACGGCGAGCGGCACCGCCATCGGCACGCCGAGGAAGAAGATGCCGAGGCCGATGAAGATGGCGTCGATCAGAGCGACTATCACCGTGCCGCGGACGTACGCCGTCAGCGTGCGCCACGCCCGCGGGCCCGCGCCCGCGATGCCCGGACGGGCCTGCGCCGGGACGAGCTTGAGGGTCCAGTCCCAGATCCGCCGGCCGTCGTAGAGCAGGAACAGCGTCGAGAACATCGTGAGCAGGATGCCGGTCATCGCCTCGACGATGACGGTGACGCCTTCGAGGCCCGCCGAGGTGATCTCGTCCGTGTTCGCGCCGACCGCGTCGCGAAGCGACTTCGCGATCTCGTTGATCTGGTTGTCGGTGACGTGGAAGGGGCTGTTGAGCAGCCACTTCCTGAGCTCGTCGATGCCGTCCTGGATCTGGTCGGAGAGCGTGTCGATGTTCTCCTGGACCTGCCAGACCACGAACCAGCCGACGAGTCCCATGATGACGAAGCCGAGGATCGCCGTCAGGGCGGTGGCGAGGCCGCGCGGCACCCCGTGGTTGCGCAGCCGCGCCACGGTCGGCTGCAGCAGCGCGGTGATGAGCAGCGCCGCGATGAACGCGAACACCACCAGCTGAACCGAGCTGATGACCTTCATCAGGACCCAGAGGGCGCCCGCCAGGACGAGCAGCCGCCAGCCCGCCTCCGCCGCGACCCGAAGTCCCCACGGCACGGCGGCGACCGGCTCCGGCCGGGACGCTATGGCCGGCGCGTAGGCGGGAGGGGCGGGCACGTGGTCGCGCGGCGACTCGCCGGCCACCGCTTCGGCCTGTCCGTCCGGCACCGGAGCCGGGGCGGGCCGGTCGCCGGGCAGGTCCCGGGCCTCGGCGCGCTCGGCCTCGGCGCGACGCTCGTCCAGGCGCTCGCCCACCTTGCTGATTCCTGCGCCGACTCGATCGAGCCAGCCGGGAACACGCGACATCATCCGTCCTTTTCCCCCGTGCGCTCTCACCACTCCCCCCGGAGCCTGTGGCTCAGACCGTACATGGCCGAAGCCCCTCACCGTAGGACGGTGAGGGGCTCCGCGAGGTTGAGAACCGTGGTGCTCAGTACCAGCTGTTGGCCTGCCAGAAGGACCAGGCCTCGCACGGGCTGCCGTAGCGGTCGTTCATGTAGTTGAGGCCCCACTTGATCTGCGTGGCGGGGTTCGTCTGCCAGTCGGCGCCGGCCGAGGCGTACTTGCCCGCGGGCAGCGCCTGGAAGAGGCCGTAGGCGCCCGAGGAGGCGTTGACGGCCTTGTAGTTCCAGCTGGACTCGTGGTTCACGATGTTGCTGAAGCACTGGAACTGACCGGACGGCACCATCTGGCGCGCCATCGCCTGGATCTGGGCGACGGAGTACGACGACTGGGTCGAGAAGCTGGAGGCGTCGCGGGTCTCGGAACGGCTGGCGGCTTCCTTCTTCGCCTCAGCGCGCTCCTTGGCCTCCTTCTCGGCCTTCTCCTTCGCGTCCTGCGCGGCCTGCTGCTTGGCGATCGCGTCCTCGGCGGCCTTCTTGCGGGCCGCTTCCTCCGCCGTCTTCTGTGCCGCGTTGTCGGCCGCGATGGCCTGCGTCTGTGCCTGCTGCGTCAGGGACGCGGTCTGCACCTGGGCCTGCTGACCCGCGGGTATGTCGGCGAGGAGGGTCGCGTCGCCTGCCGTGGCCTCAGCCTCGTTCGAGGGCTGAGCGGTGCTGCCCGAGGCAACACCCACGACGGCGCCGACTGTGGTGACCGCGGTGGCCGAGGCCACTGCGAATCCCCGGACCGAAATCCGGCTCACACGGTTTCCTTCCAGCATCGCCCGCTCTGGTGTGACCCCTCGCGGACGCAATCGTGCCCCTGGCACTGGCCTCCCAACTGACGGGTCACGGGAGGCACGGGCCCGGTGGGCAACTCCCTTGCGGAAGGCGCCGCGTGGTGCTCGGGCGGCATACGACGGCCGGTATGGAGTTCAAGGTGCAGCTGGTGCTGCGGTGGTGCTGTACCGCTGGGGGTACGCAAGTGTCGTATGCGGGGCCTGACAGGACCGTGACTCTGCCGTATTCGGACGCCGCAAGGCAATTCTGTGTTGCGTGGGAAACGTCACACCCCGTTTGCCCCACGGGTTTTACGGAAACGAGCACGCGTCAAGACGCCGCCCGGCTAAGCTCTCTCGCTTCGCCGGGCGGCGCCGAATACCGCGAACTACCTCTGACTACCTCAGATTTGGCCGTCTTCGAGCATTTCGGTCACCAGGGCCGCGATCTGCGACCTCTCCGAGCGCGTCAGCGTGACGTGCGCGAACAGCGGATGACCCTTCAGCTTCTCGACGACGGCGACGACCCCGTCGTAGCGCCCGACCCGGAGGTTGTCGCGCTGGGCGACGTCATGGGTGAGGACGACACGGGAGTTCGCGCCAATTCGGGACAGAACGGTCAACAGGACGTTCCGTTCCAGGGATTGGGCCTCGTCCACGATCACGAACGCGTCGTGCAGCGAGCGCCCGCGGATGTGCGTGAGCGGGAGCACCTCCAGCATGCCGCGGGCCGTGACCTCCTCGATGACCTCGCGGCTCGTCACGGCGGACAGCGTGTCGAAGACCGCCTGCGCCCACGGCCCCATCTTCTCGGCCTCGGTGCCCGGCAGATAGCCGAGCTCCTGCCCGCCCACCGCGTACAGCGGCCGGAACACCATCACCTTCTGGTGCTGGCGCCGCTCCAGGACGGCCTCCAGGCCCGCGCACAGGGCGAGGGCGGACTTGCCGGTGCCGGCCCGGCCGCCCATCGAGACGATGCCGACGTCCGGATCGAGCAGCAGGTCGAGCGCGATCCGCTGCTCGGCGCTGCGCCCCTTGAGGCCGAAGGCCTCGCGATCGCCGCGCACCAGCCGGACGTTGCCCTCCGGCGTGACCCGGCCCAGGGCCTTGCCGCGCTCGGAGTGGATCGTCAGACCCGTGTGGACGGGGAGGTCGGCGGCCTCGGGGACGTACACGCTCTCCTCGTCGAAGAGGAGGTCCACCTGTTCGGCGGGCAGCGTCAGTTCGGACATCCCGGTCCAGCCGGAGTCCGTGATGGCGAGTTCGGCGCGGTACTCCTCGGCGAGGAGACCGACCGACGACGCCTTGATCCTGAGCGGCAGGTCCTTCGAGACGACGGTGACGTCGAACCCCTCGGCCTGCAGATTGCGGGCCACGGCGAGGATCCGGCTGTCGTTGTCACCCAGGCGGTAGCCCGAGGGCAGGACGCTGGGGTCGGAGTGGTTGAGCTCGACGCGCAGCGTGCCGCCCAGTTCCCCGGTGGGGATCGGGGCGTCCAGACGGCCGTGCCGGATGCGGTAGTCGTCGAGCAGGCGCAGGGCCTGCCGGGCGAAGTACCCGAGCTCCGGATGGTGCCGCTTGGCCTCCAACTCCGTGACCACGACGACAGGAAGGACCACTTCGTGTTCGTCGAATCGGGTCATGGCGTTCGGATCGGCCAGCAGGACGCTGGTGTCGAGAACATAAGTGCGCCGGTCGGGCTTGGGGAGGCGCTTGTTGCTGGTCACCACGGAAGGACGTACCCCCTCGGATGAGGTCGGGGAGCGACAGAGGGTTCAGGACCGGTCCACGGCCGCGCTGCGCGGGCCGGGGTCCGGCCCTCCAAGTCGTCGTCCGTACCCATCTGCGTACGGTCCACCTGGTGCAAAGGGCCTCCCGGGCGGACGGCCCCGTGCCGTCCGCTGAGATCCGGCGTCCGTGGTTCGGACGCCGACCTGGAAGGCTTATTCCCTCGAACACGCGCAGCCATGCCAGGGCATATGACGGCGCGTGCGTTAACTCCTCATGACGTACGTCCCGTGCGGGGAGGTGCTCAGCCGCCGTAACGCCGGTGCCGGGCCGCGTAGTCGCGCAGGGCCCGCAGGAAGTCCACCTTGCGGAAGGCCGGCCAGAAGACTTCACAGAAGTAGTACTCGGAGTGCGCCGTCTGCCAGAGCATGAACCCGGACAGCCGCTGCTCGCCGCTGGTGCGGATGACGAGGTCCGGGTCGGGCTGCGCGCTCGTGTAGAGGTGCTTGCCGATGAGGTCGACGTCGACGGCGTCGGCGATCTCCTCCAGGGAGTTCCCCTTGTCCGCGGCGTCGAGCAGCATCGAGCGGACCGCGTCGGCGATCTCCTGGCGGCCGCCGTAGCCGATCGCGACGTTGACCAGTATTCCGTCGCGGTGGGCGGTCGCCTCCGCCGCCTCCTTGAGGACGGTCTGCAGGCCCGACGGCAGGATGTCGGTGGCGCCCACGTGGTGGACGCGCCAGCGGCCGTCGGCGGCGAGCGAGCGGACGGTGTCCTCGATGATGCCGAGGAGCGGTACCAGTTCCTCCTGCGGCCGGTCGAAGTTGTCCGTCGAGAGCAGCCACAGCGTGACGACCTCGACGTCCGACTCGCTGCACCAGCCGAGGAACTCCTCGATCTTGTCGGCGCCGGCCCGGTGGCCCTGGGCGGTGGTGGAGCCGGCGGCCTTCGCCCAGCGTCGGTTGCCATCCATGATGACTCCGATGTGCTTGGGCACCTGGTCGTGGTCCAGATGGCCTTCCACCCGGCGCGTGTACAGCCTGACCAGCAGGCCGCGCAGCCTGTCGCGCAGGTTCACGGTCTTCTTGCCCCTCCGTGCAGACGGCAGTCCCCGAAGCCGAAAGCGTACCCCCGCACATCTCGGTGGGAGCTATGGGGTGTCAGTGCACTGACGTAGCTTCGTACCCATGAACGACACCTCTCCCTATGTCGCGTCCGCCGACCGGTACGACTCGATGGAGTACCGGCGCACCGGCCGCAGCGGCCTGAAGCTGCCCGCGATCTCGCTCGGCCTGTGGCACAACTTCGGGGACGACCGCACCCTCGACTCCCAGCGCGCGATCCTGCGCCGCGCCTTCGACCTGGGCGTCACTCACTTCGACCTGGCGAACAACTACGGGCCGCCGGCCGGTTCGGCGGAGCTGAACTTCGGCAAGATGTTCGCGCAGGACTTCGCCCCGTACCGGGACGAGCTGGTCATCTCGACCAAGGCCGGCTATCTGATGCACCCCGGTCCGTACGGCGAGTGGGGCAGCCGCAAGTACCTGCTGTCGTCGCTGGACGCGTCGCTGGACCGGATGGGCCTCGACTACGTCGACATCTTCTACTCGCACCGCTTCGACCCGGACACTCCGCTCGAGGAGACGATGGGGGCGCTCGCATCGGCGGTGCAGCAGGGCAAGGCGCTGTACGTCGGCGTCTCCTCGTACACCAGCGAGCAGACGGCCGAGGCCGCGCGCCTGCTCAAGGAGATGGGCGTGCCCGCGCTCATCCACCAGCCGTCCTACTCGATGATCAACCGCTGGACCGAGGACGACGGGCTGCTCGACACGCTGGAGACGGCCGGCATGGGCTGCATCTCCTTCGTGCCGCTCGCCCAGGGCCTGCTGACGGGCAAGTACCTGAAGGGCATCCCCGAGGGCTCGCGCGCGACGCAGGGCAAGTCCCTCGACCCGGACCTGCTGAGCGACGAGGTGCTGCGCCGGCTGAACGGCCTGAACGACATCGCCAAGGGCCGCGGTCAGTCCCTCGCGCAGCTCGCGCTGAGCTGGGTGCTGCGGGACGAGCGGATGACGTCGGCGCTGATCGGCGCGTCCAGCGTGCGGCAGCTGGAGGAGAACGTGGCGGCGCTGGCCGGTCCGAAGCTGACCGACGAGGAGCTGACCGAAATCGACTCGTTCGCCGTCTCCACGCCCGGCACGAACATCTGGGCCGGCCGGAGCTGATCGAGCGGTCCGTCGGAACCCCCGCGACCGGGCCTTTGTCCGGACAAGAAAACGGGCCGGTCCGTGGGGGGGAGACGGACCGGCCCGAGGGGGGGTTTCCACCATAACCCTTCGTAAGTGATGCTGCGCGCATCGGCGTGCCACAACTACTCTCCGGAGTCGTCCGACGACGGCTGGAGGTAGCTTTCCGGCCGCTCCACAGCGGGCTCACAGGCGCCTTCAGGGCCCTTCCGGCGGGCGTGTCGCCGGGGGTCCTGCGTCCCTCTTGCGTGTCATGCGCGCGGTTGACGCGGTTCCGGCCCGCGCGGACGGCGCCGCAGATATGGCGCATTCGGGCCGCGCGGACGGCAGACGGCACCGCGCAGCCCCCTCCACCGCGCGGTACCGCCGCGCAGCTTTGCTCACGCGAATTGCCGTTGGTCTGAACTTACGTGAGGTTTACGTGAGGATCTAGCGAGCGTCGATAACGATGCGGAATCGGTTGCCTCAGGCGGCGGGTTCCGCCTCCTTCGCGGCCAGGATGGCGGCCATGTGCGCGTCGCCCCACAGACCGAGCGGGACCAGCGCCTCGTTCAGCGACTCCCCGAGACCGGTCAGCGAGTACTCGACGCGCGGCGGCACCTCCGGGAAGACCTCCCGGTGCACGACGCGGTCGGCCTCCAGCTCGCGCAGCTGCTGGGCGAGCACCTTCTCCGTCACCCCGTGCATCGAGCGCCGCAGCTCGCCGAAGCGCAGCGTCCCCGCGTCGTGCAGCGCCCAGAGGATCATCGGCTTCCACTTGCCGCCCACGACGTCCACGGCCGCGTCAAGACCACAGCTGTAGCGTCCCCCGTCGGCCCTGTTGTGCCCCATGAACTCCCTCTCTCCTCATGTTCCGTGTCGCGCCGCGCCGGCCCGGACCACCAGGACGGCGGAGCCCTCATGTCCCCAACGCACGGGGGCGGCCAGTTCGTCCCCGCCGCCAACTCCCTTGCGCTTTAAGCGGATTCGGCCGGAACGGCGGCCCGTGTTCGCGATCGCCGACAGCAACGGCGGTCCGCCCGCGGCCGCCGGACCCGTCAGACGGGCTTGCGGGCCTCGATCAGATGGCGGCTGCTGTGCGCCACGAACGGGCCCTCCCGCTCGATCCGCTCGTGCAGGGCACGGAGCCGGGACTCGTACGCCTCGACCGTGAAGTCCGGCACCATCCAGACGACCTTGCGCAGGAAGTGGACCACGGCCCCGATGTCGTAGAACTCCATGCGCAGGCGCTCCGCGCGCAGGTCGACGACCTCCAGGCCCGCGGCCCGCGCCCGCTCGACCTCCGCCCGCGGGTCGCGGCCGCCGCGGACCTCGTCGGGCTGCGGGCCGAGGAAGTACTCGACGACCTCGAACACGCTGCTGGGGCCCACGTGCTGGGCGAAGTACGTGCCGCCGGGGCGCAGCACGCGCGCGATCTCGGGGAACGGCGGGACGACCGGGTGGCGGGAGGTGACCAGGTCGAAGGCGGCGTCGGCGAAGGGCAGCGGGGCGTCGGCCCGGGCCGCGACGACGACCACGCCGCGGGGGCCGAGGAGACGGGTCGCCTTCTCGACGTTCGGGGGCCAGCCCTCGGTGGCGGCGGTCAGCGGCGGCAGCTTCGGCGCCAGGTTCAGGACCTCGCCACCGCCGGTGTCCAGGTCGAGGGCGGCCTCGGCGCGGGCGAGGCGCTCCCCCATCAGCCGGGCGTACCCCCAGGAGGGGCGCTCCTCGGTGGCCCGGCCGTCGAACCAGGAGAAGTCCCAGCCCTCGGTGGGCGCGGCGACGGCCTCCGCGACGAGCTCGTCGAAGGGCCGGCCGGTGTGGGTCGGGCGGTGGTCGTGGTGGTGGTGGTCGGCAGTGGTCATGCAGCGCATGGTCGCAGGGGGGCACGGTCCCGCTCATCCCCTTTTGGATCCGCACGCCTCGGGTCCGGCGGGGTTGTCGGTGGGCGCTGCTACGTTCTGCGGACCAGATCATGCGTGCGTACGGGGCGACGCGGCGCGACACGGGGGGAGACAGCATGAGCGCGGAGGAACGGATCAGGCACGTCCCTTACGAGGGCGGGGAGAAGGAGAGCCTGCGCGTCTCGCTCGACCGGCACCGGGACGTCGTCGTGTGGAAGCTCGCGGGGCTCGACGAGGAGCGGGCGCGCCGACCGCTCACCCCGTCGGGCACGAACCTGCTCGGCCTGGTGAAGCACCTGGCGGCCGTCGAGTACAGCTGGTTCTGCGAGACGTTCGGGCGGGAGAGCGAGCCGCTCTGGTTCGACCCGTACGCGGGCGAGGACATGGTCGCGGCCGACGACGAGACGACCGAGGGCATCCTCGCCTACTACGCGCGGGCGCGGGCCGCCGCGGACCGGGCCGTCGCGGAGCTCCCGCTGGAGACGGTCGGCACGGCGTGGGACGGCCGGAAGGTGTCGATGCGCTGGGTGCTGATCCACATGGTGGAGGAGACCGCCCGGCACGCGGGCCACATGGACATCGTGCGCGAGCTGATCGACGGGACGACAGGGGCCTATCCACAGCTGTAGACGGGTGGGGCGGCGGAGCGGGGTGGGGCTACCCGGAGGGCGATTTCGGGGGTCGCCCCCTCTTCCGTGCACCCCGGGGACCGCACGTACCCTTGGCGGACCCCGCTCCCGCAAGACCCCCGGCCCCCGTCCCCCACGCAGGGCCAGTCCGTCCCACACGCCTCACCGCAGAAATGCGAGCACATGTCCGTACGTTCCGCGATAGCGACCTGGCTGACCCGTCTCTACTTCTCCCGGCTGCGGAGGAAGGGGACGGGCCTCGATCTCTCCGTGCTGGCGAAACTGCCCGACGGCGCACTGCTGCCGTTGCGCCGCGACGGCGTCGACCCGGTGCCCGAGATCGGGGCGCTGCGTGACCGCGAGCCGGTCAGCAAGCTGCCCATCCCCGGTATGACGGTGTGGCTCGTGTCCGGCTACGACGAGGCGAAGGAAGTCCTCGGCGACGCCAGGGCGTTCAGCAACGACTTCCGTCATCTGGTGGGCGTGGGCGGCGCGGGCGCCGACCAGAACCCGGGCGGCCTCGGCTTCTGCGACCCGCCGGACCACACGCGCCTGCGCCGCCTCCTGACGCCCGAGTTCACGATGCGCCGGCTGTCCCGGCTGACGCCGCGCATCCACGCGATCGTCGAGGAGCAGCTGGCCCACCTGGAGAAGGCGGTGCGCGAGTCGCCGGACGGCACGGCGGACTTCGTCGAGCACTTCGCGATGCCGGTGCCCGCGCTCGTCATCTGCGAACTGCTGGGCGTCCCCTACGAGGAGCGGGACGCGTTCCAGCAGTTCTCGGTCGCCCGCTTCAACGTGCTCGGCGGCGCGGGCGCCTCGTTCGGCGCGGTCTCGCAGTCCCTCGACTATCTGCGCGGCGTCGTCGCCGAGCAGCGCCGCAACCCCGGCGAGGGCCTGCTCGGCATGCTCGTGCAGGAGCACGGCGACAACATCACCGACGAGGAACTCACCGGTCTCGCCGACGGGGTGCTCACCGGCGGCCTGGAGACCACGGCGAGCATGATCGCGCTCGGCACCATGATCATGCTCCAGGACCGCGAGCACTTCGAGGCGCTGCGCGACGCGGAGGACCCGGCGACCGTCGCGGCCCCCTTCGTCGACGAACTGCTGCGTCACCTCACCGTCGTCCAGACCGCGTTCCCCCGGTTCGCGCGCGAGGACACCGAGATAGGCGGCATACGCATAGCCGGCGGCGACATCGTGATCGTGTCGCTCAGCGCGGCCGACCGGGACCCTCGGCTCGGCGACGACATGGACGCCTTCCGGCCGGCCCGCCCGCCCGCCGCCTCCCACCTGGCCTTCGGCTACGGCATCCACCGCTGCATCGGCGCCGAGCTCGGCAAGATGGAACTGCGCGCCGCCTTCCCCCAACTGGTGCGCCGCTTCCCGGAGTTGCAGCTGGCGGTGCCCTCGTCGCAGCTGGAGTTCCGCAAGCTGTCGATCGTGTACGGGGTGGAGACGCTGCCGGTACGGGTGGACTGAGCACCGCCACCGGCGGCCGATTGCTTAGGCTGCTGACTGCATGGTCGATCCATCGGTCGGCCTGGGGATCGGGGGCGGCCCGGGGGACGGGGCCTGCCCGGGGATGGGGGCAGATCGATGAACGACGTACCAGGAGCACGTGGCGCACGCGGGACTGGCGGGACTGGCGGGGTTTTCCAGCCGTTGCAGCCGGACGATCCTTCCGTGGTGGCCGGCTACCGCCTCGCCGCCCGGCTCGGCGCGGGCGGCATGGGCCGGGTCTATCTCTCGCACACCCAGGGCGGCCGGCCGGTGGCCATCAAGGTCGTCCGCCCCGAACTCGCCGACGACCCGGACTTCCGGCGGCGCTTCCGGCGGGAGATGGAGGCGGCACGGCGGGTGCGCGGGGCGTACACCGCCGAGCTGATCGACGGCGACGCCGACGGCGCACCGCCCTGGCTGGCGACGCTGTACGTGCCGGGTCCCTCGCTCGCCGAGGCCGTCGGCCGGCGCGGACCGCTGCCGGTGCCCGCCGTGCTGTGGCTGATGGCGGGCGTGGCCGAGGCGCTGGAGGGCATCCACGGCGCCGGGATCGTGCACCGCGACCTCAAGCCGTCGAACGTGCTGCTGGCGTCCGACGGTCCCCGGGTCATCGACTTCGGCATCTCCCTGGCCTCCGGCATCAGTTCATACACCGCCACCGGCGCCTCCATCGGCACCCCGCAGTTCATGGCTCCGGAACAGGCGGCCGCGGGTGCGGCGGGCGAGATCACGGCGGCGACCGACGTCTTCGCCCTCGGTCAGACGGCGGCGTTCGCGGTGCTCGGCCGGCCGCTGTACGGGGACGGTCCCGCGGTCAGCGTGCTCTACCGGATCGTGCACGACGCGCCCGACCTCTCACCCCTGCCCGAGCAGCTCCGGCCGCTGATCGCCCGCTGCCTCGCCACGGATCCCGCGGACCGGGCCACGCCGGCCGAGATCGTGGAGTGGTGCCGCCGGGAGCTCGGCCGGGACGCGGACGCGGGAGCGGGCCCCGCCGTCTGGCAGGAGGTCACGGGCCCCGAGGTGACGGTGCCGCCCCCGGTCGCCGCCCCCGTCGCCGCGCCGCCCACCCAGGCGTACGGCACCCAGGCGTACGGCACTCAGCCGCTGTCCCCGTGGCGCGCACCGGAGACCACGCAGCCCGGCTGGCCCGACCCGGACCAGCTGCGCGCCCGAAGACGCCGCCACGGCCTGATCGGCGTGGCGGGCGTGACGGTGGGCGTCCTGATGCTGGGCGGACTCGGCTACTCGCTGTGGAACGCGCTGGGCGGGATCGGGGACCGGGGGAACGCCGGGGCGTCACAGTCGTCGGGCGCGACGTCCGGCTCGGCGGGTTCATCCGGTTCATCCGGTTCATCCGGTTCATCCGGTTCATCCGGTTCAGGTTCCTCGAAGACGTCCAAGGACGGGTCGGCGGACACGGCGGGTTCAGCGGGAGGATCCGGAGACTCCGACGGCTCCGGATCGAACGGTTCCACCTCCGGCTCCGGGACACCGCGGGCCGTCGCCCACCCCATGCAGTGGCTGGACGAGAAGAACTCCCTGACCCTCAAGAACGGCACCGCCCGCAAGGACCGCAAGGGCGACATCCGCTTCACCTGCGCCAAGGAGACCAGTTGCGCCCTGGAGGGCGACGAGGTCCTGATCGCCCCGGCCTGGGAAAGGGTGGGCACCCCCTTCGACAATTGCAGCGCCTACCTCGCCGGCAAGGGCGCGGACAAGCGCATGCCGCTGGCCGCGATCACCACGGGCAGCGAGATCTGCTTCAAGCAGCCCGACGGCACCATCGGCCTCTTCGTGGTCGAGGCGAAGTCGACCGCCCTGCCCAAGAGCGGGTCGAGCTTCCTGACGGGGAATCTGACGGTGTGGCGGGCGGACTGACTCCGAGCACGACCCGACCTACCCCATCACCGGATGCACCTGGCACTTCGCTGACCAGGGCGAGCGAGGACAGGGGCGCCCTGGACACGGCAAGGATCCATCCACTGACGGAAGGGCGTGATTTCCGCACTGTTCGACAGCAGGCTTTTCACTGTCACGTCCAGCGGAATCCCGTCAACCTGGAATTACTTCCAGGTTGAGAGTGGATCAGTATCCCTGCGTCCCGAAACATGGAACCGAGTCGGCTTCTGGGAATACTTCTCCTTGAGTCACTGCGGCGGAGCCGCAACGCCACGCCGACGGCCGGACGCAAGTGAATTCGCGTTCGCGCGGCCCGAGTCTGGACGTCAGTCCGACTTCGGGAACGACACCTCCACCCGGCGGTTCTTCTTGCGCCCCTCCTCGCTGCCGTTGTCCGCGATCGGGTAGTCCTCGCTGTAGCCGCGCACCTGGAAGGTGACGTCGCCGCCGGACGCGCCCAGTGCTGCATTCAGTTCGTCGTGGACCGCTTCCGCGCGCTTCTTGGAGAGCGTGAGGCCGTGGGCGTACGAGCCGAGGTTGTCCGTGAAGCCGAAGACCCTTACCGTGCCTGCCTTTTGGTTCTTGATCTCGTCGGCGATGGCCTGGATGCGGGACCTCGCGTCCGGGTTGAGCTTCGCGCTGTCCTTCGGGAAGAGCACCTCGGCCTGGAGGGCGAACGTGACGTCCTCGCTCGTGTCGGAGCGGCGTTCGTCGCCGGAGAGGTCTTCCACGACGGATTTGATGTCGAGGACCTTGGCGGGGGCCAGCGTGGCGCCGTCGGCGAGTTTGAGGCCCGGGCTGTTGGCGTCCACCTCGGGGGGCGGGGACGTCGTGGAGCTGCCGGGTGGGGCGCCCGTGGGGTCGTCGTCGGCCTGCACCGCCGTTGCCGTTCCGGCGACCAGGAGGAGGGTGAGGGCCGCCGTGGCGGTCAGGTGGCGTCGGGTTCGGGGCATGTCATTCGCCCTCGGAGATCTCGATGGGCGCCGGGGGCATCGAGCCGACCTGGAAGGTGACCTCGGTCGTGCCTTCGGGCGGGGCGGGGAACTGGGCGTACCAACTGGCGCTGTCCCCGGCTCGTAGCCGGCTGAACTTCGTGCACAGGCACCGCCCGGTGGTGTCCCGGAGCACGAGGTACTTCTTCTTGCCCTGCGTGTCGATGAGGCTCGCGCCGGACAACGACCCTCCGTTGACGGCGAGTTCGCGCTCGTCGCTCTGCCACTCCGCGCCCATCCAGGAGCTGTTCCCGCCGTTGCGGACCGTCCCGGTCACATTGACGAAGCCGCCCTGATCACGCGTGGCCGACGTGATGGTGACGGTCAGGTCGCCGTCCTTGGTCTCCGCCAGAGTCTTGTCGCTCGGCGACTCGGACTCCGGCTGCTTCGGGTCGGTGTCCTTCTCGGCGGGCGCCGACGTCGAGGAGCTCTTCGGCTGCCCTCCGTCGCCGTCCCCGCCGCACCCGGCCACGGACAGGACGAGTCCGGTCGTGATCGCCACCGCGGCCAGTGCCCGGCGGGTCGTCGTAGTGCGCCGAAGGTTCATCGCTGCGGCTTCCCTCTCTCGTCGTTCACTCGTCAGTCGGCCAGATGGACGGAGAAGAAGGTTGATGCGTCGGGCAGGTCGTCCAGGTCGAAGTCGTCCGGATCGATCTCGATCTTCTCGTCGTCACAGGTGAGTTGGACCGGCTTCTTCGGGTCCGCGTCCACCGGTACGTCACAGCGGGGTTTGACCACGGCCGTGGCATGCGCCTTCGCCTTGTCGTTCTCCGTGCCGGGAATGATCGTGTCGCCGACCGTGTAGCGGGTCTGCACCTCGACCCAGTAGCCCGGGAAGCCGTTCACCTCGGCCGGGTCGGGGCCCCCGACGACATCCGCGTCGTTCGCCGCCGCGAGCTGGGCGGCGGCGTCCGCCGCACCGGCGCCGTCGAGCTCCTGGCCGTCGAGCCACTGCAGCCAGTCGTCGCCGTCGTCCAGGGCCTGCCCCAAGTCGTCGAGCAGGTCGTCGCGCGCGGACTGCGCAGCCGCCAACGCCGCGGCATCAGCCGCGGACTGGGCCCCGTTGCGGGCGGAGGCCGCTTGGGCGAAGGCGAAGAACGCGAAGGCGGCGAAGAGCAGAATTCCGGTCAGCCAGATGTAGATCGGGAGCGTCGAACCCCGATCGCTCCGCAGCGAGGCCCCGATCAGCCGCCGATGACCCGGTCGACCGCGTCGCCGATCGCGCCGGAGATCAGCCCGTCCAACCCCAACTGGTCGATCAACGTGAAGATCCCGGCAATCAGAATCATCAACCCCGCATACTCCACGAACCCCGCCCCCGCGTCCCTCCGAGCCCCCCGGACCCGCTCCCCCACCGCACGCGTCCACGTCACCCACACCCCGAGCACTCGGTCCTTGATCACGGGATCCCCCTTCCGCCACTTCCTCCGCTGCAACCAAAACAACACACGCAACGTACGCGAAAGGCGACCCAGTGCACTCGGTTTCGGCAATTAAGGGGCGGGGCTTGACCGGAAGTTTTCGGCCTGTTGTCCGAGGCGTCATCGGGCATCAGCTCCGCCGGTCGCATCGGCTCCCGTCATGTGCGACACCCCCGTCATCGTGGCGAGATCCGTCCGGCGCTCCATCACAGTCTTCGCAATCGCCAACCATCTGCTCCAGCTACTGTAGCCAGCCGCGGCCCGTTGCTGGAGGGTCTCAACGTCCCAAAATGGAACCGAAGTTGGAACCTGAGCCCAGGAACATGCCCGTCGCGATCAGGATCATCGTGGCCGGGAGCATGAAGACGAGCGTCACCATCGTTGCCTTCGGGATCGTTTTCGCGGCGCGGCGGCGGGAGTTCTGGGCGTCGGTCCTGCGCATGTCGGTGGCCAGTTGGATCAGGGTCTCGGCGATGGGCGAGCCGAGTTCCTCGCCCTGCTGGAGTGCCGAGACGAACTGGGCGACCTGCTCGGAGGCGTTGCGTCGGCGCAGTTCGTCGAAGGCCTGGCGGCGGGGGACGCCCATGTCCATCTGCCGCAGGGTGATGCGGAGTTCGTCCGCCCAGGGGCCCTCGTACTTCTCCGCGACCCGGTCCAGCGCCTGGCGGAAACCGAGGCCCGCCGAGACGACGACGGCGAGGACGTCGAGGAAGTCGGGGAGGGTGCGGTCGATGACTTCCTTGCGTTCGCGCACCGCCTGCCAGATCAGGGCGTCGGCGGCCAGGGCGCCGAAGGCCAGGGTCAGCAGGGCGAGCAGCGGCTGGCCGTTGGTGAGGAAGACCAGGCCCATGACCACGCCGAAGGCGCCGTAGACCGCCCTGCGCGCCGCGTAGCGGTCGATGGTGAGGCCGCCGGGGTTGCCCGCCATGTCGATCCTGCGGCGCTTGGCGTCGACCCGGCGCGGGCCCATCAGGCGCAGGACCAGGGGCGCGAACCGCATGCCGAGGCGGTCGACCGCCGAGGACGGGGCGGAGACGCGGGTGGCGCCGACCTCCAGGGCGAGCGCGAGGTCGCTGGGGACCTTGGCGTCGGCGCGGTACATGCGGACGCCCGTGAAGACGCCGAGTACCGCGATGCCCATGAGGAGGGCGAGGAGAAGTCCTGCGGCCGTGGTGGACATGGCGTGTCAGACCTCGATCTTTCCCAGGCGGCGGATCACGAAGAACCCGATCCCGTACAGGCCGAGGGAGATCAGGATCAGGGTCTGGCCCAGCGGGGAGCCCGTCACCTTGGCCAGCGCGCCTTCGTTCGACGAGTTGATGAGGAGGAGCGAGCCGAGGCCGAGCAGCGGGACCGTGAAGGCCGTCGCGTTGACCTCGGAGAGCATGGTGCGGATCTCGCGCCGGGTCTCCTTGCGGTCCTCCAGGGTCTGGGTGAGGTTGCGCAGGGAGGAGACCACGGAGCCGCCGGCCTTGTTCGCCAGGACCAGCGTCGTGACGAGGACGACGAGCTCGCGGGAGGGGAGGCGGGCGGCCAGTTCGTCGAGGGCGTCGTCGACCGAGCGGCCGAGCGCCAACTGGTCGGCCACCCGGGACAGTTCCTCGCCCGCGGGTGCTTCCAGTTCCTCCGCCGCCATCGCGAGGGAGGTGCGCAGGGCGAGGCCCGCCGCCGTGGCGTTCGCCAGCAGGCGGGCCACGTCGGGGAGTTGGTTGATGAAGGCCTCGATCCTCTTCTGGCGCTGCCAGTTGAGGAAGATGACCGCGGCCCAGACGGCCACGAGTCCGGCGATCGGGCCGAAGAACGGGGCCAGGGCCGTCGCGGCCAGCACCCAGAGGGCGGCGACGACCGCGGACACGTAGACGAAGAACTCGCCCGGGGTGAGGTCCAGGCCCGTCGCCGACAGGCGCAGCTGGAGGGCGCGGCCCAGCCGGGTGCGGCGCAGCCGGCGGTCGACCGTGGTGAAGCGGCGCGTGCGGCCGCCGGGTCCCAGGGCGAGGCGGCCGCCCGGGTAGCCGTCGAGGCGGTCGACGAGGGCCTGGCGCCGGGCGCGTCCCGAGGCGTACACATGGGCGCCCGCGACCGCGAGGACGCAGGCCAGGACGGTGGCGCCGAGGGCGATGAGGGCGGGCTGCGTCATGACGCGCGCTCCTTCTCCGGCAGTCTCATCCCGTGGCCTCCCTCGTGTTGCGTGCGTCGACGGCCTCGACGACCCCGAACGCCGGTGGCACCGACTCCCCCGCCACGTACAGCCGGTCGGCGACGCGGCGCGGCAGCGGGAGGTGTTCGTAGTAGCCGTGCACCCGGCGCTGTTCCAGATCGGTGGTGCCCGACATGTAGGGCTGGACGGTGAAGCGGGTGACCGTGGCGATCGTGAACTGCTCGCGGCCGTGCGAGACGAGCAGCGCGATCTCGCTGATCCGGCGGGAGCCGTCGGCGTGCCGGGTGAGCTGGACGAGGACGTCGACGGCCGAGTTGATCTGGTCCCTGAGCGCCTCGAAGGGGACGTCGACCTCGGACATCGAGCCGAGGGTCTGGAGGCGGGTCAGGGCGTCCTCGGCGGTGTTCGCGTGGACGGTCGCGAGGGAGCCGTCGTGGCCCGTGGACATGGCCTGGAGCATGTCGAGCGTCTCGCCGCCGCGGACCTCGCCGACGATGATGCGGTCGGGGCGCATGCGCAGGCTGTTGCGGACGAGGTCGCGGATGGTGACCTGGCCCTTGCCCTCGACGTTCGGGGGGCGCGACTCCAGGCGGATGACGTGGTCCTGCTGGAGCTGGAGTTCCGCCGAGTCCTCGATGGTGATGATGCGCTCGTGGGAGGGAATCAGCGCCGAGAGGGCGTTGAGGAGGGTCGTCTTGCCTGAGCCGGTGCCGCCGCTGACGATGATGTTGAAGCGGGCCCGGACGCAGGCCGCGAGCAGCATCAGCATGTGCTCGTCGAGCGAGCCGAGTTCGATGAGCTCGGTGAGGCTGTACGCGCGGGGGAAGCGCCGGATGGTGAGGGTCGCGCCGGTCAGCGCGAGGGGCGGGATGATCACGTTGACGCGTTCGCCGGTGGGCAGGCGGGCGTCGACCATGGGGTTGGACTCGTCGACGCGGCGGTTCACGGTGGAGACGATGCGCTCGATCGTCTGCATGAGCTGCTCGGCGGACGCGAACCGCATGGGGAGCTGCTCGACCCGGCCCGAGCGCTCCACGAAGATCGCGTCGGGGCCGTTGACCATGATCTCGGTGATCGACGCGTCGGCGAGGAGGGGTTCGAGGATGCCGAGGCCGAGTGCCTCGTCGACCACGCGGCGGATGAGCTGGGTCCGCTCGCCGGAGGAGAGGACCGGGCCCTCGCGGCTGATGATGTGGCCGAGCACGCGCTCCAGGCGGACGCGGCGGTCCGCGGCCTGGAGCGAGGACATCTCGGCGAGGTCGATCTCCTCCAGGAGCTTGGCGCGGTAGACGGCGACCAGGCTGTCGTCGCGGGCCGGTTCGGGTCCGGCGGGGTCGCGGGTGGCGACGACCCGGGAACGCAGGCTCATGGTTCTCCTCAACTCCCGGTGTTCTGCTCGTCGTTGGGCATGGTCGCGGTGCGGGTGAGGTCCCAGCCGTCGAAGAGCGGGATGATCGCGGGTACGTGCACGGTGACGGTGGCGGTGATCGTGTCGCCGGTGCCGGTCGCCGCCGCGGGGTGCAGCCAGGTGCTCGTGGCGGCGGACGCGGCGGCCTGGGCGCTGCCGGGGGTGAGGGATTCCGCGCGCGCCGCCGCGCGTGCGGCGCTGCCGGCCTGGTTGGCGCCGTAGCCGACGAGGCCGAGCTGGATCGCGGCCATGCCGATGATCAGCAGGAAGGGGAGGAAGCCGGCGAATTCGAGCATGGACACTCCGTTGTCGGCGCGGAGGCGCCCTCTCGCCGTGGCCGGTCGGTCCTTCGTCGGCGGGTGCGGGTGGTGTGTGGTTGCTCGCGCAGTTCCCCGCGCCCCTTTGGGGCGCTTCCACCTCACTGGTCCGGATCCGCTTCGGTTGCCGCCCCCGCCTCGCCCGTCACGCTCCAGCCGGGGTTGATCCCGGGGAAGAACAAGGGGACGTCCACCTGCACCGTGGCCTTCATGACGGTGCCGTCGTCGGCGCAGCCGATGTTCGCCGCCTGCCAGGCCGAGGGCAGGTGGGACTTGCCCGCCGCGTCGCAGGCGCCCGCCACGTCCCCGCTCCCGGCGGCAGCCGATGTCGCCGCCCGCGCCGCCTCGTCCGCCGCGTTCCCGGCCAGCGAGTACGTGTAGCCGTACAGGACGCACTGCCACAGCAGGCCCATGACGACGAGGACCAGCGGGAACATCGCCGCGAACTCCAGCGTGACCGCGCCCTTGTCGCCGCGGCGGCGGGAGCGGCGCCCGCCGGCGTCCGGGGCGGGGGCGGCGACCAGGTCGAGTTCGGCGGCCAGCGCCCACATCGCCTGCTTGACCGTGGAGCGGTTGTCGAGGTCCTGCATCCGGCCCGCGTCGACGGCGGCCTGGAGTTCCTTGTACGCGGCGGGGACCGCGGTGCGGGCCACGTTCGTGCCGGTCACCCGGGCCACCAGGGCGGGCTGGATCTCGGCGGCCCTGGCCTGCCGGTTGACCACCGTGAGGGTCTCCTCGGCCTTGCGGATCTGGAGCCGGTCCCAGAGCCGGACCATGCGCTTGGCGGCGCGGACCGCGACGACGTCCGGGGTGACCAGGAGCGTCGCCTGGTCGGCGAGTTCGATCGCCGCGGCGTTGGCCGCGCCCATCTGGGTGCCGCAGTCGACGACCACGACCTCGTAGCGGGCGCGCAGGGCGTGCACGACCTGGCGGGCGACGCGGTCGGTGACCTCCTCGCCGCGTTCGCCGTCGGCGGGGGCGAGGAGCAGGTCGATGCCGGTCTCGTGGGTGAAGACGGCGTCCTGGACGACGCGCGGGGTGATGTCGCGGATCGCGGCGAGGTCGGCGACGGAGCGGCGGAACTGGACGTCGAGGTAGGAGGCGACGTCGCCGGACTGGAGGTCGAGGTCGAGGAGCGCGACGGAGCGTCCCGACGCGCGGGCGGCGAGGGCGAGCTGGACGGCGGTGAGGGTGGTGCCGACACCGCCCTTGGCGCCGGTCACCGCCACTACGCGGCCACCGCCGCCGGCCGGCACCAGTTCCGCGCCGGTGCCGCCCGCGAGGTGCCGGCGCATGCCCGCGGACCAGGACGCGGCGGCCTGGACGCGTTCGGCGAGGGCGTCGTAGCCGAGCGGGAACGCGACGATGCCGCGCGCTCCGCTGTCCATCGCGGCGGTGAGCAGGGCGGGGCTGGTGTCCGCGGTGACCAGGACGACGCCGACCGCGGGGAAGCGCAGGACGAGGTCGCGGATGAGGTCGAGGGCGGGGACGGGGCCGATGCGTTCGTGGACGAGGACGACCTCGGGCAGTTCGTCGAGCGACTCGGCGGCGAGCCGGGCCAGCGTGTCGAGCAGCGCGGTGGAGTCGGCCAGGGGTGGGGCGGGTTCGGTGTCGGCCAGCTGGGACAGCAGGGTGACCAGGGCGCGGGCGGCCTCGGGCTCCCCGACGGCCGGCAGGATGCGAATGGTCATCGGCCCCACTTTCGGTCGGCAGGACTGGCCGGACGGCGCCTGACGCCCGTCACTTGTCCTCGTCCAGCGTGTACGAGCGGTCGCCCGGCGCGATGGTCCCGTCGTCCCCGGGGGCGACGAGCGCGAGCCGGACGTGGGAGGCGAACGACTCGGCGTACGCGACCCGTTGGGCGTCGGCCGCGCCGAGCGCGAACGTGATCGGGACGGCCTCGCCCTGGCGCCGGACGGCGTTGCGGTCGCCGCCGCCCTGCTGGTCGATCGGGGTGAGCTTGCCGACGTCGAGCACCTCGGCGTTCTCCACGATGACCTTGGACTGGTCCTTCTGCTTGTCGTTCTCGGCCTTGAAGGTGGCGTAGATGTTGACCTTCGAACCGGGGTTGATCTTTCCGGCGACGCCGGTCTCCGCGTCGATCATGATGGCGATCTCCTGCTGCCCGGCGTCGAGCTGCGGACGGGCGACGATCATGTCCGACTGGAGGAGGGAGCCCTTCTTCAGCTGGGTGACGGCGATCTTGCCGCGGATGTCGCGCAGGCTGGTGACGGCGGTGGACGAGAGCCACCGCTCGGGCATCTCGACCTTCTCGAACTGGTCCTGCGACAGCTCCTTGTAGGGCGCCACGTCCGTCTTCAGGCGGTACGCGGCGACCTCGGGGCCCACCTTGGAGTTCACGTCCCGGATCACCGACAGCACACCGGCGAACGCGCCGACCGCGCACAGGGCGGAGACGACCAGGATGATGACGCCGCGGCGCTGACGTGAATTCATGGACCGGACAACCTCGTTGCTAGGCGGACGGAGCGATCGGGCAGGGACGGTGGGTGGTGGTGGTCAGGGGCGGGTGGCGCGGGGCAGCGCCGCCCGGCCCGCGCCCACGGCGGGGGCGAGCGCGGAGCGGCCGCCTGCCGTCGGCTCGGGCGGTGGGTCGGCACACAGGGGTGCGGAGCAGAACCCGCAGCGGTCGCCGATGAGTTCGAGCCCGCACCAGCGGCACTCCTCGCGCCGCACGGACGAGACGAGCTGGTACAGCACGGAGATGTCCGGGATGGCGGCGGCGAACTCGACGATGCGGCCCGGGTTCCCGGCCTTGCCGGTCGCCCACCAGCGCGGCGACTCGGCCGGCAGCGCCGCCTCGGTCGCGCCCTGGACCCGCCAGGCGGGGGCGAGGGTGTCGGTGATCCAGGCGGTGGACTGCTGGCCGGCGGCGTAGAAGAGCCGGGTGCCGAAGGACGGTCCCGCGGGGGTCTCGGTCCCGGTGACGCGCAGCAGCTGGGGCTGGGGCGAGGACACGACGGCGAACTGGGCGCCGGGTGACCAGGACTTGGCGTGCGCCTTCAGGGAGACCGGGACGCGGTCGAGCTTGGCGACGGAGCCGACGAGGGCCCCGGCGTGGATGTAGTGGGCGAGGAGCCGGGCGGCGGAGGCGAGGACGCCGGGGCTGAAGTCGCAGATCGACAACTGGCGGAGCTGGAGCGCGAGGACGGCCAGTCCGAGCGGTGGCAGCTCGGGCCGGAGGATCGCGATCCGGTCGGTCTCGAGCATCGACCGCACGGAATGCAGCCGGTGGACGGTCGCGTCCGGTACGGACTGCGGGCAGAGGGCGATCACATAGCCGTGCTGTTCGATCAGCGCGTGGACGTCGGTGATCGCGCGGTCGAGCGGATACGCGTCCTGCGCCTCGCCCACGGGCAGCACGGCGGCCGTCGGGGTGTGCCGGTCGGGCGAGGTCAGGACCAGGTCGGGGTCGGTCACGGCTATGACGGTCGGCACGCGTGAACCCCCCGGTCGCTCTGCGCTCCTCCAGAAACTTGCTCTCCAGGCACAGCAATGGTCCTGTCCGGGCACTGCGGTGTTCCTGCCTGAGCACCATATCCACGCGGGCGCCCGGCAACACCCCACTTCGCACTGTTCATGAAGCGTCCCGCCGGGGTTGGCGCGGAAGCATCGGCGCAAAGCCTTGACATCCCCAATGGTCTGGACCAGTTTGTACGCCCAGCAGCTGCTTCCCCACCCCCCACATCCGGAGGCAGAAATGAACTCCACCCACCGGCGAAGGCCCCGACTCGGCGTGCTCATAGGCACGTTCACCACGGCGGCCGCGCTGGCCGTGACCGGTCTGCTCGCGACGACGGGCAGCGCGTCGGCCGCCGCCGTCCCCGCCCACGCGGTGACCGGCTACTGGCAGAACTTCGACAACGGGGCGACGGTCCAGGAACTGGCCGACGTCCCCGCCGACTACGACATCGTCGCGGTCGCCTTCGCCGACGCCACGGCGACACCGGGCGCGGTCGACTTCACGCTCGACTCGGCCGGTCTCGGCGGCTACACCGAGGACGCCTTCAAGGCCGACATCAAGGCGAAGCAGGCGGCCGGCAAATCGGTCGTCATATCCATCGGTGGCGAGAAGGGCACGGTCTCCGTCAGCGACGCGACGTCGGCCGCGGCCTTCGCGGACAGCGTGTACGGGCTGATGCAGGAGTACGGCTTCGACGGCGTCGACATCGACCTGGAGAACGGCCTCAACTCCACCTACATGTCGCAGGCGTTGAAGTCGCTGGCGACGAAGGCGGGCGGCGACCTGGTCCTCACCATGGCGCCGCAGACCATCGACATGCAGTCCACGTCCGGCGAGTACTTCAAGACCGCGCTGGCCGTTAAGGACATCCTCACGGTCGTCAACATGCAGTACTACAACAGCGGTTCGATGCTCGGCTGCGACGGCAAGGTCTACAGCCAGGGCTCCGTCGACTTCCTCACGGCGCTCGCCTGCATCCAGCTGGAGGGCGGCCTCGACCCGTCGCAGGTCGGCATCGGCGTCCCCGCGTCGTCGAGCGCGGCGGGCGGCGGCTACGTCTCCCCGTCCGTGGTCAACGCCGCCCTCGACTGCCTGACCAAGGGCACGAACTGCGGCTCCTTCAAGCCGTCGAAGACGTACCCGGGCCTGCGCGGCGCGATGACCTGGTCGACGAACTGGGACGCGGCGTCCGGCAACGCCTGGTCCTCGGCGGTGGGCCCCCACGTCCACCAGCTGTAACCCCAGGACGGGCAGCGCCGCCGCTCCCCCGGCGGCGCTGCCCACGCCCCACCGTCCGCCCGGGGTCAGAAGAAGTCCGCCCACGGCTGGTCCCAGATCTGCTTCACGCACAGCACCACGAAGAGCAGCCCCGCCACCACCAGCATGCCGTTGCTCAGCCAACCGTTGCGCCACTCCGTGGGCACCCGGCGGGAGTTGAGCAGCCAGACCAGCGTCAGGGCGAGGAACGGCATGAAGGCCGCGCCCAGCACCCCGTACAGGATCACCAGACGGAACGGCTGGCCCTGGAAGAGCAGGACGATCGGCGGGAAGGTCAGCCAGAGCAGGTACACCCGGAACGGCCAGCCCTTCTCGCGGTCGCCGCGCGCCACCTCCTCGCCCGTCACGCGGGCGCTGCGGTAGCGCTCCACGAAGTCCGCGAACATCAGGCTCACGCCGTGCCAGACGCCGATGAGCGAGGTGAAGGACGTGGCGAAGAAGCCGATCAGGAAGAGCTTCGCCGTCGCCGTGCCGTACTCCGCCTGAAGGATCTTCGTGAGGTCGAGGAGGCCCTTGTCGCCGCTCGCGATCGAGGTGTGCGAGGCGTGCAGGAGCTCCGCCCCGACGAACAGCATGGCGACGACGAAGACGCCGGTCGTGATGTACGCGACCCGGTTGTCGAGGCGCATCACCTTCATCCAGGACGTGTTCGTCCAGCCCTTCGCGTTGACCCAGTAGCCGTACGCGGCCAGGGTGATGGTGCCGCCGACGCCGCCGATCAGGCCGAGCGTGTTGAGGATCGAGTCCTTCTCGTCGGGCAGCACCGGCAGCAGGCCGGCGAACGCGTCGCCGAGGTTCGGGGTGACCCTGACCGCCAGGTAGACGGTGACGACGAACATGACGCCCACCAGGACCGTCATGACCTTCTCGAAGACCTCGTACTTGTTGAACCAGACGAAGACCAGGCCGACCAGCCCGCAGATGATCGCCCACGGCTTGATCGACCAGTCCGCCGGGAACAGGTCCGGCCACAGCGCCTGGAGCGGGAGCGCGCTCGACGACATCGCCGCCGCGCCGTAGACGAAGCCCCAGACCACGACGTAGACGACGAAGAACCACGTCGTCCAGCGGCCGAGGCTCGCCCAGCCGTCGAAGAGGGTGCGGCCGGTGGCCAGGTGCCAGCGGCCCGCCGCCTCCGCCAGGCTGATCTTGACGAGGCAGCCGAGGACCGCGGCCCACAGGAGCGTGTAGCCGAAGTTGCTGCCCGCGACGAGCGTCGCGACGAGGTCGCCCGCCCCGACGCCCGTCGCGGCGACGACGATGCCGGGGCCGATGTACTTCCAGCTGGACTTGCGCGGTCGGGAGTCGGGGATGGTGGTACCGGTTCCTGAGGTGCCCGTGGTGTCCGCCATGAACATCAAGGGTGCGTAAAGAAGCCCCGCTGGCAAGGGGTTCGGCAGGATGCGTCAGGAACCGGTGCCCATGACCGCCGTCCGGTCGCCGTCCGGCCGCCGTCCGCGTCAGTCCTCGAAGTACGCGTCCAGCGCCTTGTCGAGGGTCTCCGTCCACTCGTTGAGGCGGGCCTTGTCGGGGGCCTCGACGTCGTTCGGGTACCAGCGGCTGTTCGGCGTGTGGACCGTCACCGTGAGGCGCTTGCGGGCCGTGCCGAACTCGACCGCGCTGATCTCGTCCCAGGTGAAGTCGGCCTCCTGGTCGTCCAGCGTGAAGCGGACGCCGGTCGCGTCGACGGTGATGGAGCCGCGACGGTCCTTGGCCTCCAGGGAGACCGAGCCGTCCGACGCGCCCTTGGGGGCCGCCGCTTCCGCCGAGCCCTCCGAGTCCGCATCGTCCGCCGGTTCCTCCGGCTCGTCCGGCTCGTCCGCGCCGGTCTCCTCGACCGGCTCCGCCGGCTTCTTCAGCAGGGCGGCCTGCGCCTCCGGCTCGGCGTCCGTCACCTCCTCCGGCGTCTCGTCGGGTTCCGTGACCGCGTCCTCGACAACCGCCTCCGGACCGGGAGACGTCAGACCGGGGACGTGCGCCGGGTCGAAACCGGCGCCGGCGACGGGCGTGACCTTCTGACTGTCCATACGCTGCTCCACGGGCCGAAGTATGGCGGACGAGCCTGTGCCCCGCTCCCCCCGGCCCCTCACGGCCTGGTCACGATGGCCTCACACCGCGGCCGGCAGGGCGCGGCGACGGCGGACCGGCGACAGGAACACCGGCAGGAACGCCACCGCCATGAACGCGCCGCCCGCCCACAGCGCCACCCGCACCGACGTCGCCCCGGCCAGCGCGCCGGACGCCGCGGCGCCGAGCGCGAGGGCGCCCATGAAGAGGAACCGGAACGTGGCGTTCATCCGGCCGAGCATCGCGTCCGGCGTCAGCCGCTGGCGCAGCGAGACGCCCAGCACGTTGTCCACGCCCGTCTTGAAGAGGACGGCGAGCCAGCCGCACCCGGCCAGGAACAGCAGCCACCACTCCCGGCCGACCAGCGGAACGAGCAGCCCGGCCGGGGCCAGGCACAGGCCCGCGAGGCCGAGGGTGCGGCCGAAGCCGAGGCGGGCCGCGATCCGGCGGGCGCCGCGCGCCCCGAGCAGCATGCCGAGGCCGCCCGCGCCCCAGAACAGGCCCAGCACCCCGGCGGGCAGGCCGAGTTCGCGGACGAAGAGGACCGGGAGCATGGTGTTGACCAGCTGGCTGCCGAAGTTGAGCAGGGCGCCGGCCGCGGCGAGGGCGCGCAGTTCCGGGTGGCCGAGGACGTGCCGCAGGCCCTCGGAGATCTGGGTGCGCAGCGGGACGCGCGGGGCGGCGTCCCGGGCGGCCGGGGCGGCGGGCGCGGCCCGTACGCGGGTGAGGGTGAGTGCCGAGGCCAGGTAGCCGACGGCCGCGGCCAGCACGGCGTAGGGCAGGGTGAGGAGCTGGACGAGGCCGCCGCCCGCGCTGCGGCCCGCGATGTTGCTCACGCCCATGAGGCTGACCAACGCGGCGTTCGCCGGGACGAGTTCGTCCTCGCCGACCAGCTGCGGCACCGTGCTCTGCGAGGCCACGTCGAAGAAGACCGTGGCGCAGCCGGCCAGCAGGACGACCGCGTACAGCTGGGTGAGACTCAGGACGTCGAGCCACCAGGCCAGGGGCACGGAGGCGTACAGGAGTCCGCGCAGCAGGTCCGCGGCGATCATCAGCCGCCGCTGCCGCATCCGGTCCACCCACGCTCCGGCGGGCAGGCCGATGAGCAGGAAGGCGAGAGTGCTGAGGGTGGCGAGGGCGCCGACCTGGCCGGGGCCGGCGTCGAGCGCGGAGACGGCGACCAGGGGCACCGCGAGGTAGCAGACGTTGGAGCCGAACTGGCTGAGGGCGGTGCCGGTGAACAGGGTACGGAAGTCGGGGTTGCGCCAGGGGGACGGGGGCGGCGCCCCGGGCGTGGTGGCCGTCCCGTGTGCCGCGCGCCGTGTCTGCGTCATGCGTCCCCGTCCCGTGTCCCTGGCCCAGCGTCCCGGCCTGACACGGTGCCGCGACGGGGCCCGCAGAACAAGTGAATAGTTCTACGGACCTCGTGAAGCAACGCTTAACCGTCTTGTTGTGCACGACCGTCCCGCGACGCCCGGCGGCGCCGCTCAGTCGTCCATGAACACGATCCGCCGCGGCGTGGGCGTCCCGCTCGCCGCCGGGGCCATCGCGGCGCGGCCCGCCGGGACCGCCCGTTCCCGGCCCCAGGTCCTGATCTCCTCGATCTGCTCGGGGTTGACCCGGCTCATCGGCACCGTGTTGGCGAACATGTCGAGGATCCGGGACGGCTTCAACTGCTCGGCGCCGCCGAGGACATGGGCCTCCGCACCGATCTCGTGCAGCGCCGACTCGATGTCGGAGCCCGCGAAGCCCTCGGAGAGGTCGACGAGCCGGTCGAGCTGCTCCGGCTCGGGGGCCGTCTTCAGATAGCGGGCGAAGTAGAGCTCGATGATCTCCCTGCGGTCCTCGGTGTCGGGCAGGTCCACGAAGAACAGCTCGTCGAAGCGGCCCTTGCGCAGCAGTTCGGGCGGCAGGCTGCGGATGTCGTTGGCGGTGGCGACGACGAAGGAGCGGGAGTGCGACTCCTGGAGCCAGAACAGGAACTGGCCGATGATGCGCTGCGGCACCCCGGAGGAGTCGTCCCGGCCCGCGAGGCCCTTCTCGATCTCGTCGATCCACAGGACGCAGGGCGCGACCCGGTCGGCCATCGCGAGGGCCTCGCGGAACCGCCCCTCGGACTCGCCCAGGTACTTGCCGTGGATGCTGGCCATGTCCAGTCGGTAGAGCGGGAGCTGCCACTCGTGGGCGATGGCCTTGGCGGACAGCGACTTGCCGCAGCCGGGCACGCCGACGAGGAGGACGCCGCGCGGCGGGCGCAGTTCCGTGCCGCGCAGGTCGGCCTGCATCAGCTGGTGCTTGCGGCGCAGCCAGGCGCGCAGGCTGGTGAGGCCGCCGACGGTGTAGTCGCTCTCCCGGAGGCGGACCCGCTCCAGGCCGGTGAGGTCGCTGAAGATGCGGTCCTTGGCCTGGGCCAGGCCGAGCACGTCCTCCTTGCGGATCGACTTCTTCGCGGCGATGGTCGCCATCAGGTTGATGCACTCGGCCTCGGTGACCCCGCTGAGGAACTCGGCGGCGCGGCGGGCGTCGTCCTCGTCCCAGTCGATGGGGATGTGCCCGTGGTGGTCCTGGAGGAAGCCGGTCAGGGTGCCGTACATCTCGTCGGTGTCCGGCAGGTCGAGGCGCAGACTCATGCCGAGGCGCTGCAGCCCGCTCCAGATGGGGGCGTCGGTGATCAGGACGATGCTGCCCATCGTGTTGTCGGCGAGCCGGGCCAGCTCGGCGATGTGCCGGGTGACCGGGGTGTCCCCCTCCAGGTGGTCGGGGTCGACGAGCACGATGGTGGCGTTCTGCCGGGTGCCGAACTGGCTGGCCGCGAACTCCATCGCGCCGGTCAGCGAACGGTCGTCCTGCACCGAGGCGTTGGTGCGCAGATCGCGCAGTCCGGTCGCCCTGGTGTAGATCCAGAACGGCATGGCGCTGCGCCGCGGCTGGGTGGCGGCCTCGCGCAGCAGCCGCAGGGCGCGCTGCTGCTCGATGGTGCGGATGCCGATCACCGGCACGCGCGCGGAGATGTAGCTGTCCAGGTGGGCCAGGCTCTCGGCGTAGTTCGACATGGGGCCTTCGGTCTCGGTGGGGTGAGGTGGTGCGGGCTCAGTCCAGGACGATCCGGCGGCGCGGACGGTCGGGCTGCGGTGCCGCCCACGGGTCGGGGCCGGGCGGGGGGGCGTCGTCGGCGGTGACCGCCGTCAGGCCGTTGTCGCGCAGGGTGCGGCGGCGCTGCTCGACCCACGCCGGGTCCGCGCCGCGCCGTGCCGCCGCGTCCAGCTGCCGCTCCAGCTCCGCCTGGGTGCGGGCGATCTCCTTGTCCAGTACGTCGGTCATGACGGCGCGGAGACCCTCGGGCAGGCCGGGATGGGTGGCGAGGGAGCGCAGCGCGCGCAGGCCCGCGCGGGCGTGGGTGAGCTCGCGGCCCGCGGTGAACTCGTCGTCGGCCGCCGACATGGCGGCGACGAGCCGGTCGGCCCAGGCCTGCAGGCGCCGGTGGTGGGCGTGGGCGAGGTGCGCGGTGATCCGCTGCCAGGTCTCCCGCGGATAGTCCCGCTCGACGAGCGGGGGCAGCGCGGTCACGTCGACGGGGTCGCCGCCGTCGTCGGCGGCCCAGCGACGCAGCCCGTCGACCCAGAGCTCGTACGGGCCGCCGTGCCCCCAGTACGTACCGCTCACGCCACCTCGCCGGAGCCGGGCCTGCGCACCACGGTCTCGCCCGGCGGGAGCGGTTCCCAGGCGGGCAGGCCGTCGACGACGCGGCGGGCCCGGTTGGTGACGCGCTCCCCGGCCGGTCTGCCGGTGGCGGCCCACGGGGAGTCGGCGGCGGCCGGTCTCCGGGCCCACGGGGAGTCGCCGGGCTGCCGGCCGGGCGGCGGCGGTGTCGGATGGCTCATGACGCGACGTCCTCCTTGTGCATCGGGTCCCGCTGCACGGTGCGCCCCTCGAAGGGTGAACCGCCCTGGGCGACGGCCGTGCTCAGCGAACCGATCAGCTCTCGGCACTGCGCCTCCACGGCGTCGGCGTCCCTGAACCGCTCGTACCAGTCGATGAGTTCGGCGGAGGCGCCGCGCACGAGGTGCAGCGACTCCAGCTTGGCCTGCTCCAGGGCCGTGCGCGCGTTGCCCTGCAGCCGCTTGGCGGCCTCCGCCCCGTTGCGCAGGACGAGCCCCCACACGCCGGCGACGACGGCCGCGGCGATCAGCGCGAAGCCGATGTGGATGCTGCCGACGATCAGCAGGATGCCGGCGACGACGGCGGCGAGCGGGAGGACCTTCTTCACCAGCGGAAAGGCGAGCGACGCGATGAACGGGGCCATGTGCTGGTCCCAGTGCGCACCGAGCGACGCCTCCAGCTGCACCAGCGGAGCCGAGAACGAGCCCTGCCATGGCGGCAGTTGGAACACGTGGGCGCCCACGGTGTGGGACGTGCCGAACTGCGCCTGCACATCCGGCGGCACTGCGGCCCGGTAGTCGCGGGTGAACTGGGCGTGCGCCTGCTGGAACCACTCGTGGCAGGCCGCGACGGCGAGCCGCTGGGTGGCGGGCGACGAGCCGATGGCGGTCGGGTTGAGTGCGGCGGTGGTCTGCACCGTCAGGTAGTCGAGTGTCCCCTCGTACGAGGCGGAGTCGGCGTCGGCGGCTCGGCGCGCGGCGGCGGTGTCGCCGTCGTAGTCGATCACGGCCTTGTTGTAGGCCAGTTCACGGCGCAGCGGCAGCTCTTCGTTGTCGTACTCGGAGACCAGCCGGTCGAGGATGTCGTCGACGGCGTCCTCCAGCCGCTCCGACGGCTGGAACTCGCGGTCGAGGACGGCTTGGTACTTGTCGAGGAGCGTCTGCTGGGTGCGGGCTCTGCCGAGCAGGTCCTCCAGGGTCGGCCACTGCGGGGAGACCTGCGCGAGCCGTGGGAACTCGCCCCGCTGTGCGGGTTGTTGGAGGCTGTTGATCTCCTCGCGCCAGCGGGTGATCTGCCGGGCCTGCACCTCGCCGCTGTCCATCAGCCGGTCGCGCCAGCCGGCGAGGGTGCGGCCGAGCAGGTCGCGGCCCGCCGCGCCGAAGGCGCCCTGCGCGATCGACTCCAGGATCACGGCGAACTCGCGGCCGAGCGCCGCCGGATCCTGCGCCAGCAGATAGTGCCGCAACCAGCGCACCGCGCTGTCCCTGCGGTTCTGGCGGCGCAGTACGAGCGCGAAGAACAAGGAGGTGCGGTCGGGCGAGCGGCGGAACGCCTCCTCGACGGCGCGCTCGCACAGGTCCCGGTCGTCGGCCGACCAGGACGCGAGGGCCACCAGGGCGGGTGCGAGCCAGTAGCGCGGCGTCTGGATCATCAGCTGGTCGCCGACCGAGCGCACGGTCTCCTCGGAGACCAGGCCCAGGTCGAAGGCCTGGAGCATGCCGACGGCGGTGCGGCGGACCGCCTTGTGGTGGCCGAACTCGTGGTCGACCTGGTCCTGGATGACGCCGACTCGGGTCTCGGCCCGCTGCACCTGGGCGGTGAGCCGTGCCGCGTTGACGAAGGCGAGGAACTCGTCGCGCAGTTGCTGCAGTTCGGTGCGGGTCTGGTGCTGCGTGGCCTCCACCGTCGAGACCTGGCCGGAGACCGACGCCACCTGCTCGGTGAGCCGGCTGACGATACCGGCGACCTGCTCGACCTTGCGGTGGAGTCCGTAGTCCACCTCGGACATGGCTGTCACTCCTCGGGCGACTGGCGTGCGGAGGGTTCTCAGGGACGGACGACGGTGCCGTCGTCCAGTACGGGCAGCAGCAGGCCTCCGGAGTAGACCTCCACGAAGGCGTAGCCGCCGGAGCGCACGAGCATGCGGGCTTCCGCAAACGGTTCGGGCACCGGATCGGCCGGCGCGAAGTGCCGCACGATGACCTCGAAGAGGTTCAACTGGTGGTCCACGTAGGGCGGCCCGAGGTGGCAGAGCGCGAAGAACCCGAGCGGGACCGCGCCGTGCGCGAGCGTGTACTGCTCGTGGACCCAGTCGGCGAGTTGGGCGCGAGCGGTCTCGTCGACGCCCGCGTCGATCCGGCTCACCGCTTCGCGCAGCGCGGACGAGCGCGGCTCCCACTGGGCGCGACCCGACACGCCTGAACTGTCGGCGACTTGGGGCGCGCCTCTCCGCGACTGTCCCGAATGCCGACCCGGCTGTTGACCTGGCGTACGGCCCGGAGCGAGATCCGGCGCGGATCCCGTCTGGACGATGCGCCGAGGCCGTTCCAAGTGACCCATGTGTCCCCCGACGGTCAATGAATACGCCAATGATGGCGCATACAGGCACCATCGTGCGACCTCCGGGACCACCTGCGGCCCGGATGCCCTGCTTCGGCCCGGAAGTCGCCCCGTTCTCGCCCACTGCCTCCGCCTCATGCGCCGCCCGCGGCTGTCAGACTCTCCGTCATGGGAAAGATCCATGCGCTGCTGGCGGGCGTGAACGCGTATCCCCGGGACATCGCCGCGCCGCTCAGCGGATGCGTCAACGACATCGAGTCCGCAGGTGAGTTGATTGCGGAACGGGCCAGGAACGAGCCACTCGTCCGCACGCTCCTGGACGGCGCCGCGACGGTGGCCGCGGTCAGCGATGGCATCCGCGAGGTACTGGGCACGGCGGGCCCCGGGGACACGGCCCTGTTCTGGTTCGCGGGGCACGGCACGGAGGAGATCGCCCACGGTGCCGACCTGTTGACGGAGTCGACGGGCCGCAATCAGGCGCTGGTGTGCGCCGACGGACCGCTGCTCGACAAGCGGCTCGCCGCTCTCCTCGACGCGGCGGCGGCGGGCGGCGCGCAGGTCGTGGCGGTGCTCGACTGCTGCCACTCCGGCGGCGGCTCCCGCAAGGGCGAGCTGCGGGCCCGGTTCGCGGCACCCGCGCCGGGCTGGGATCTGGCGGGCGCCGCGCGGGAGTTGACGCCCTTGGTCGCGGGAGCCGGGAGTCGGCACGTGCTGCTCGCGGCGAGCCGCTCCGACCAGCGGTCCTTCGAGGGCGTCTTCGGTGGCCGCACGCGCGGCGTGTTCTCGCACGCGCTGGTGGCGGCGGCGCGTGCGGCGGGCCCCGGGGCGACGTACCGGCAGCTGCTCGCGGCCACCGAGGCGCGGGTGCGGCACTCCGAGGAACGGCAGCAGCCGATCCTGCTGCCCACGCGGCGCGGCGGCCCGGCCGACCGGCCGTTCCTCGGCGGCGAGCTGGCCCAGGATCCCAGCCCGCACCTGCTGCGGAACGGGCCGCGGGGCTGGGAGGTCGACTGCGGGACGGGGCACGGGCTGCCGGAGGGCACCGGGGCGCGCGGCACGGAGTTCACGGTTCTGGAGGCCGACGAGGGTGCGGCCGATGCCGCCGACCCCGCGGCGGTGCGGGCCGTGCGGACGCGGGAGGCCCTCGCGGACCGGTCGCTCGTGGAGCCGGTGGAGTGGGCGCCGCGCGCCGCGGCGGTGTACCCGGTGGCCCTGTCGGCCCTGGCCCTGAGCCCGGCGACGTTCGACGTGACCGCACCGACCGAGGACGAACTCGCGGGCGCCCAGGCTCTGTTGACGCAATCCCTGGCGACGGCGGGCCCCGGCGGCGGGCCCGCGCCGCTGCTGCGCGCGGTCGGCTCGGGCGCCCAGGCCGCGGAGCTGCACTTCCGGGTCGACGTGCGTGGTGGGTCGGCGCGGGTGCTGCGGCGGGACGGCACGCCGTTCGTGGCGCCGCTGCCGTTCGCCGGGCCCACCGACGCCGACCGGGTCGTGGACTGTCTGAGCCACCTCACGCGCTGGTACCGGCTGCGGGACCTGACGCCGCGGCCCTCGCTGCTCGACAACCTCGTACAGGTGGAGATCGTGCCGTGGGGCGCCTCCTCGGGCGAGCGGCTGCTGCCGGACGGGAACGGGGAGCTGGTCTGCGCGTACGAGCAGGGGCGCGGCGGCGACTTCAGGGAACCGCTGGTCTCCGTCCGGCTGCACAACCGCTCGCCGCACCGGGCCCTGTGGTGCGTGCTGCTCGACCTCACCGAGGGCTACGGGAGCCACGCGACGCTGTTCCCCGGCCACTTCATCGCCCCCGGCCACACCGGGTACGCCCTCGACGGCGACCCGGTCGAGCTGTCGCTGCCGCGGCACCGGCCGGTGACGCCGGGCGCGGAGGTGCGCGACTGGCTGAAGCTGATCGTCGCGGAGGGCGAGATGAACACGCTGCCCTTCGAACTCCCGGCCTGGAACCCCGCCACGACCGACCGGGACCCGTCCGGCGCCGGCGATCCGGGGCTGCTGCGCTTCGCGCCGCCCGTGCCCGCCGGCATCGGCCGGGACGCGGGCCGGGTGAGCGCGGGGCGCGCGCCGGGGCGGTGGACGTCCCGCACCCTCGCGCTGCGCACCGTGGTGCCCGCTACTGGCCCAGGTGTGTGAAGCCCGCCCAGGCGCTCAGGTCGTCCGGCTCGATGCCGCCCGCACCGGCGGCGAGCCGCTCGGGGAACCCGGCGGGCAGTTCCCGATCCGGGTCGAGCATCCACAGCTGGGCGGCGCGCAGCGCCCGGGCCGGTGGCAGTCCCCCGACGCGCAGGTAGTGGTGGGTGAGGTACATCAGGACGGAGGTCGCGTCGTCCGGCACCGGCCACAGGGAGCCCACCACGGACCGCGCCCCGGCCACCAGGAACGCGGTGGCCAGGCTGTACGCCTCGTTGTCGCCACGCCCCGAGACATGGCTGCGGCACGCCGCGAGCAGCACCAGGCCGAGCCCGCCGCGCCGCCCTCCGCCGATCGCCTCGGTCAGCTCCTCCGCAGTCAACTCACCGCCGTGCAGCGCGAGATGAGCGGTACGACGGGCCTCCCGGGCGACGGCCGCGTGGCAGGCGAGGTGCAGCACGGCGCCCTCTCCCTCCGCACCGGCACCGGTGTCGTCAGGGGCGTCGAGGTCGTCGCCGCGCAGCCACTCCATGACCTCGCCCGCCGTACCCGGTCCGTCGACCGCGCCGCCCGCCCGGCGGCCGAGGAACCGCCCCGCCGGATAGAAGGCGCGCTGCACGGCGTCGGCCTCCTCGCCCGCGTAGCGCAGATCACCGGTCGGATTGCCGACGACGAGGGCCCGGCCGCGGTGCTCGGCGGCGGGTCGGGCCGCCACGTCGCACAGCAGGCGCGCCGACGCGGCGTAGGAGATCTCCGCCTCGTTCAGCGCGTACCGCCGTCGCCCGTCGTCGCCCTCCGTCCACGCGGCATGCCACGGCACGAGGCCGAGACTGCCCATCGGCACGAACACGAGCCTCGCCTCGCGCCCCGGCGCCGCGAACACGTCGAAGAGCGGCCGCACCGCCGCGTACCAGGCCCAGGAGCACAGCCGGTCGAGGGCGCCGCGCAGGTCGCGGGGCGGCGGGCCCGGCCGGGTGACGGGGCCGAGGTCACGGTTCCCCGGCACCCGGTTCGCCCGTACGTAGTCCGTCAGCGGTCCCGCGTCGTCCGCGAGCCGGGGCAGCGGCACCGCGTGCACGTCGCCGCGTGAGGTGACGACCACGGCGGTGCCGGGCACGTCGTCCGACGCGGGGACGAGGTAGACGAGGGCGTCCTTGCGCAGGGCACGCAGCGCGGTGCCGATCTCGTCCGGGGCGGGCGGTTCGAGGAGCCGGTCCTGGGTGCCGCCCGCCGCGTCGGTGAGCGCGGTCAGGACGTGCCGGCGCAGTGCGCTGGGCACCGCGAGCGAGGACCGGGCGGCGGCGAGCGGGTCGGCGGCCTCCCCGGTGGCCGGGGCGGCGGCCCGCCACTGGTCGGCCAGGTCCGTGCGGCCCGCCGCCGCGAGCCGTTCGGGCACCGTGCGGGAGGTCGTCGCCGCGTGCAGCACCAGGCCGCGGCAGGCGTCGAGCGCGGCGAGCGCCTCGCGCGGTTCGTTGTCGCGCAGGCACCAGCCCGCCACTTCGAGCGCGGACGACGTCGCCTGGACGGCGGCCTGTGCCGCGTGGTCGGTACCGGACTGGAGCAGCACCGCCCAGGCGTGCCCGCGCAGGCCGTCGAGCCCGGTGCGGCGGCTCGCGGCGCGGTCGCCGCGGTTCCGGTAGGCCCGGGCGAGGGCCAGGCCGGAGGCGGCGTGGAGGCGGTGCTCGGGTCCGCCGGTGGCCGCGAACGCGGCTTCCAGGAGGGCGATGCCGCGGGTGAGGTGGCGGGTGCGGGCGGCGGGCAGGGCCTGCGCCTCGGCGAGCAGGCAGTGGCCGGAGCCGAGGACGTGCGCGTACCGCAGTCTGCTGTCGCTGCCCTCGTCCACCATCTCGTACGCCTCCTTGACCAGCGCGAGCGCATCACCGACGGCGGCGAAGTCCTGCGCTTCGGCGGCGCGCGCGAAGCGGGCGATGCCGTTGTCGCCGAGGACCCAGGCATGGTGGTCGCGGGGCAACCGGGCCGCCATCCGGCGGAGTTCGGGGAGGGTGGGGCGGCCGGGGGGCGGCGGTGCGGGTGGCAGGCCCTGCCGGCGGGCCGCGTCGTCGCGGGACGCGCGGGCGTTCTCCACGTGGGTCCACATCTCGGCGCGCACGGGGTCGTCGGGGGCGAGCGACGCGTAGGTGTCGAGGACCACGCCGATCCGTTCGTCGGCGGTGGCGACGTCGCCGCGCTGCGCCGCGGTGTGCGCCTCGAAGGACGCCTGCTGCGCGTCGAACACGCGCCGCATGTGCGGCGACAGCGTCGACATCTCGCGCAGCCGCCGCCAGTCGGCGTCCGCGGCGTCCCGGTCGTCGCCGGTGGAGGCGATCTCGCCGCGGTGCCGGGTCGCGAGCATCCGGGTCAGCCCGATGCCCTCGCCGATCCGGTCGCCGGGGTCGCCGCCCGCGGCCTCGGCCTGGGCGAGGTGGTCCATCACCGCGTCGAGGCCGTGTCCCGAGCCGGACATCTCCTCCCACAGCCCCAGCTGGGCGAGCACCCCGTGCGCCTTGCGCCGCCACTCCGGGTCGTCCGGCCGGTGGGCCTGCACGCAGGCGACGAGGGCGGCCTTCTGCTCGGCGGTGACGTGGTTGCCGTGCGCGTCGAACAGGGGGATCTGGTTGAGGATGAAGAGCGCCATCTCGGCGCGGCCGCCGACGGTGGCGCCGGGGTCGTCGGCGCTGTCGTGCCAGCGGCGGTACACCGTGTCGAAGCCGGACGGCAGCCGACTGGGGCCCATGATCCCCTTCATCAGGCCCGGGTACTCGTCGTCCTCGGGCGAGAAGTCCAGGAAGGTCTGGCCCTGCTCGAAGTCGCCGAGCATGGCGAGGTACGCCTCCCGGGACTGGTCGAAGTCGAGCTCCTCGCCGGGTTCCGTGCCCGGTGCCACGCCGCGTTCCCTGCGGGTGATGCCGACCCAGGAGATCATGACGCGGGCGAGCTGCCGGATGTCGTCGCCGATCCCTCCGTCGCCCGGCTCCTCGTCGGCGAGCACCAGGCGTGCCCCGTCGAGCACGTCGCCGAGGCGGTCCAGGTCCTGGTCGTCCTCGTAGCGGCCCTGCTGGAACGCGGCCAGCATGAACGCCGTGACGGTCACCCTGCCGTCCTGTTCCGGGTTCCACTCGGCCACGGCCCGCCGGACCAGGGCGACCGCGCGGTCCTGGCCCGCCTTGTCGCCGCGCAGGCTGGTGCGCTCGAAGAGGAGCCGGCCGAATCCGTCGAGATAGTGCGCGGAGAGCCGGTCGACGGCGCCCGGCCTGGCCAGCAGGTCGTTCAGCTCGACCTCGCCCGCGGCCGCATGGGCCTGGTCCTTCCAGGTGGACCAGATCAGTACGCGGACGAACACGGCCCGGATCTCGGCCTCCCACGCCCACGCGGGCCGCTGCCCGGCCTGCCGCGCCAGGAGCAGCGCCGTACCGAACTCCTCCCTCGCCTCCTCCAGTTCGGCCTGGTCGCCGGCGGCCCGGCCGTGCAGTTGGAGGGCGATGCCGACGCTGTAGTGCACGCCCGGGAGGTCGCTGCCCGGCAGGGCGGCGTCGAGGACGGTCCGGTAGTGGCGGACGGCGGCCTCGGTGTGGGCGGCACCGTCGGCGACCCGGCAGCGTTCGAGGTGCAGGAATCCGAGGGCCTCGTGCAGGTCGACGGCGGCCTCGTCGCCCTCCGGGAGGACGTCGAGGGCCCGCTCGTGCAGCCGGATCGCGTCGTCGAGCCATGCGGCGCGTTCGAGGGTGAACGGCTCGGTCTCCAGCCGCGCGACGCAGCGGCGCTTGGCGCAGTACGCGAGGAGGTAGCGGCCGATCCGGTGCACCTCGTCGTCCTGGGGCTCCTTGCCGCCGCCTTCCAGGCACGTCATCCCGTCCTCGACCAACTCCGTCGCCCGCGCCAGGAGTTCACCGGTGGGCTCCGTGTCGTGGCGGTGCATGAGGACATGCCCGTACCGCACCCGCAGAACCCCCCACTCGCGTCCCTCCCCCGCCGCCCGGAACGCCAGCTCGAACGCCTCCTCGGCGAGGGACAGGTCGTCGGGGTCGGGGCGCAGGAGGAGCATGCGGTGACTCAACTCGCCTACTCGGCAGCAGAGTTCCACGGCCTCGGGCGCGTCCGCGGGCAGTCCGGCGAGCGCGTCGAGGAGTCCGTCGCGGCGGCGGCGCAGCGCGCGCAGTTCCAGCTCGTCCGAATCGGCGACGTTCACTTCTTGCACGGCTGACCTCTCGGCACGCTCACGGCGCGAGCTGGACGAAGTACGGCTGGAGCAGCGCGTCGAGCCACTCCCGGCCGTCGGCGGTGTCGAAGTCGACGGCGGCCTCCTCCTCGACGCGCAGCGCGCCCTGCGGGCAGCGGTCGCCGAACAGGACGGCGGTGCGGTCGGCGGGCTCCCGCTTGGACGACCAGAGCAGGCCGTGCGCCCAGGGCTCGGTGTTCCGGCGGATCCAGTGGCCCCAGTCGCGGGTGTACGGGTAGTCGTGGGACTCGGTGTGCACGAGCCAGCTGTCCTGCCGCACGCCCGCCAGCTCCCGGGCGGAGACCAGGGGTACGAGGGTGAGGTCGGCGGTGAGCCGTACGGTGCTCAGCCGGCGCCCCTCGACGGATCTGCGCGGTAGCAGCCGGGGGCCGCCCGCCGGGTCGAACGGCAGGGCGCGCAGCAGCGTCTCGCAGACGGCGGCGGCCGCGGTGAGCCCTACGTACAGATAGCCGTAGGGATCGCAGGAGGTGGCGTCGAACCGGCCGCCGCCGTAGAGGCAGTGCGCGGGACGCGGGTTGAACGCGTCGGCGCCGCGGTGGCTGCCGTGAACGCGGTGCAGGAGCGTGCCGCGGGCGAGGACCGCTTTGCCGGGTTCGGCGGTGCGGCCGTCCGGTGGTCGGTAGTTGGGCATGGTTAGTAGTCGTCCTCCGTCAGGAGCCGGACCGCGTCGAGGAGTCGGGCGTCCGCCGTGCCGATGAGGTCGGCGGGGCGGGCGCCGCCGGACAGCCAGGCGTTGGCGGACAGCCACCAGTCGGCGGCACCCCAGGGGTCGCGGTCGGCGCCGAGCACCGTGTTGGCGTCCAGGACGACCGGGAGCGGCACGGCGTCGGCGGTGAACTGGAACCGGGGCAGGCGCGTCCGCCCGCCGGGCCCGCGCAGCCGGATCAGCCGGGGCTCGTCCCGCTGCCGCACCTCGCCGGCGTCGTACGCGGGCTCGGCGAGCAGCCTGCGGCGTACCGGACCGAGCACCGGGCCGACCATCCGGTGGCCGTCGACGACCAGGGCGGCGAGGTCGTCGGCGACGAATCCGCCGATCGTCACCTCACCCTGGACCACGTGCAGTTCGGGGCCGGCGAGGGCGGGGGCGAAGCGGGCCGCCTGCGGGCCGCCGAACTCGTCGGGCAGCTCGTCGGCGAGCACCAGCGCGGCCTGCCGGGCGGCGTCCCGCTCCCCGTCCCGTACGCCGGTGAGCAGAACGGCGAGCCGGCCCTTGGCCGCCGGTGACAGCTGTCCGGCGATCAGGTCCCAGCGCTGGGCGGCGGCGGCGAGGACCGCGCGGGCGCCGTCGGGCATCACACCTTCTCCCCGGTCACGGCGCCGCCCAGGAGCCGCTCGACGAGGTCGGCGCGCTCCGGGCGGCGGACGACGAAGTGCACGTCCCAGTCGGCGCCGCGGGCCAGTTCTGCCTCCACGGCGGCCCAGACGGCGCGCAGGCTGACGGCCGCGGCGAGCCCGCCGCGGCCCGCGCCGAGCAGCGGCAGACACAGGGAGCGCAGCGGCGGATCGTGCCGTGCCGACTCCTCGGCCAGCAGGGCGAAGACGCGGGTCACACCGCGGGTGACGTCGGCGGGCTGGACGTCGTAGTCGTTGGTTCCGGGGCGGGGCACGGCGACGGCGACGTGGTAGATGCGGCGCACGCCCTGCTCGCCGAGGACTCCGGCGGAGGTGGCGGCGACGGTGCCCGGCTGGACGACGCGGCCCGCCACTCCGTGGCGCGCGGCCCACTCCCCCAGCTCGGTCTGGACGTGGTCCTCGACGAGTTCACCGGCCGGGTCGCGGCGGGCCGCGGCGCGGCGCAGCATCGCGGAGAGCGAGGACTTGTACGGGGCGGGCAGCGCCAGGTACGTGTTGGTCGACGAGACGACGACGTCCACGTCGCGCAGGAGGTCCACGGAGTGCAGGTGCACGGTGACCGGGACGGTGCGGTCCTGCACCCGGACGCGCACGGCCCGGTGCGTGGCCAAGGCGCCGCCCGGTGCCGGCTCAGATCCACCGCCGGGGTCCGCGGGGTGGGGCCCCGGGGCGATCGCGACGACCTGCTCGGCGACCTGCCCGAGCACCATCAGCTCGTGGTGCTTGCGGAACCGCTCGACACTCACCCCGTACACCTCGGCGGCCCGTCTGCGCCGGTCGGCCGGCGGCCAGTCACGGGTGCCGCGGGCGAGTCCCAGGCAGTACTCCGCCGATGTCTGCAGGGTGCCACCGCCGATGCGGGAGACGGCGAGCCGCAATACCTTCTCGACAGGCCCCCCGGGCAACTCGCCGCCTCCCTGCGGAAGTTCACGGGCGATCCCGGTCAGTACCGGCACGTCGAGTTCGCGCAGTCGGACGACTCCGGCTCGTCGCACCTTCCGTACCTCCGCGAGGACCGCTCCGTGCTCGGGCAGGTCGGGTCGCGGCGCCATGTCGATCAGGATCGCACCGGCGCCGCGAGCCCCACAAGCCCGTTCCGTGCTCACCATTGGAGCGCATCAGGGCGGTCGAACTCCGGTCGGTTCCGGGGCGGTTGCTGGTCGGCCGCCCCGGAGTCCGGGTCTAGACGAACAGACTCACGACGGCCGCGACCGCGAACCCGGCCACCGACAGGACCGACTCCAGGACGGTCCAGGTGCGCAGGGTGTCCCGCTCGGAGATGCCGAAGTACTTCGAGACCATCCAGAAGCCGCCGTCGTTGACGTGCGAGGCGAAGATGGAGCCCGCCGAGATCGCCATGATGACGAGGGCGACGAAGGCCTGCGAGTGGTCGCCCTCGGAGAGCAGCGGGGCCACGATGCCTGCCGTGGTCACGATGGCGACGGTCGCCGAGCCCTGGGCGACGCGCAGGACGAGCGAGATCAGGTAGGCCAGGACGATGACCGGCAGGCCGACGTCGTTGAACGTGTCCGAGAGCGCCTGGGCGATGCCGCTGGCCTTGAGGACGGCGCCGAAGACGCCGCCCGCGCCGACCACCAGCAGGATGTTGCCGACCGGCTTGAGGGACGCGGTCGAGACCGTCTCCAGGGACTTGCGGGACCAGCCGCGCCGGATGCCCAGCAGGTAGTACGCCATCAGCAGGGCGATCGTCAGCGCCACGAAGGGGTGGCCGAAGAACTCGATGACCGAGCGGCCCGTCGACGGGTCGAAGGCGATGGAGGAGAAGGTCGCGAGGAGGATCAGGACCAGCGGGGTGCCGATGATGGTGAAGACGATGCCCAGCGGGACCGGCTTCTCGGTCGGCGTGACGCCCGCGGCGCGCTGCTCGGCCTCCAGGGCGGCCTTGGCCTCGTCGGCGGCCTCGACCATGTCCTGCGGTACGGGGACGAAGATCCGCTTGCCGATCCAGGCGGCCCAGCCCCAGGCGGCGAGCACGGCCGGGATGCCGCAGACGATGCCCATGAGGATGACCCAGCCGAGGTCGACCTTCAGCAGACCGGCGGCGGCCACCGGGCCGGGGTGCGGGGGCAGGAACGCGTGCGTCATCGACAGGCCGGCGAGGAGCGGCATGCAGTAGAGGATGATCGACTTGCCGCCGCGCTTGGCGGCCGCGTAGACGATCGGCGCGAGGACGAAGATGCCGACGTCGAAGAAGACGGGGATGCCGAAGATCAGGCCCGTCAGGCCCATGGCGAGCGGGGCTCGCTTCTCGCCGAAGAGGTTCAGGAGGCGGGACGCCAGGACCTCGGCGCCGCCGGAGACTTCGAGGACCGCGCCGAGCATCGTGCCGAGGCCGATGATGATCGCGACGTGTCCGAGGGTGCCGCCCATGCCGGACTCGATCGTGGAGACCGCGTCGGACTTCTGGACGGTGCCGAAGAGTTCGGTGACCGAGAGGCCGGCGCCGAGGCCGACGGCTATGGAGACCGCGAGCAGGGCCACGAAGGGCTGGATGCGCGCCTTGATGATCAGGAAGAGCAGCAGCACGATGCCGAGGAACGCGACGGTCAGCAGACCGGCGGTGCCGTCGATGATCGTGAGGATTCCGCCGGTGTGGGGTGGGGTCTCAGGGGCGGCGGCCGCGAGCGGGGAGAACGGGGACATCGTTGACCTCGTAAGAGCATGGGGCTTTCGGGCAGGGGGGATCGCGGTGCGGCGCTGCGGGGCTGCGCCGCACCGTGACGACGTGCGGTGGGACTACCGGGAACTACGAGCGGGAGCGGCTCAGCTCAGGACGGCGAGCGCGTCGATCTCGATGAGCAGGCCCTTGGGCAGACCGACGTAGACGGTCGTGCGGGCGGAGGCCGGGGCCTTGAGGCCCTGCTCCTCGAAGTACTCGTTGTAGATGGCGTTCATCTCGGCGAAGTGGTCGACGTCCGTGAGGTAGACGCGCATCATCATGACGTCGTCCCAGGTGGCGCCGCCCTCTTCGAGGATCGCCTTGACGTTGGCGAAGGTCTGGAGGGTCTGCTCGCGCAGGGTGGGGCCGGCCGGGGTGGGGGCCTGACCCTCGACGGCCGGGAGGAAGCCGACCTGGCCTGCGACCTGAAGGATGTTGCCCTTCTTGACGCCGTGCGAGAACTTCGCGGGCGGGGTGGTGTGCGTGGCGGGGGTTAGGGCGATCTTCTCGGTCATCGTGAACGTGCTTCCTTCGTGGGGGAGTTGGCGGTGGAACCGGTACCGGAGTAGTCCCGGCTGATGGCGTCCGCGGTGCGGCGCACCAGCGGGAGCAGGGTGAGGAGTTCCTCGGCGGTGACGACGACGTTCGGCGCGGAGACCGACATGGCGGCGACGACGCGGCCGTCCGCGCCCCTGATGGGGGCGCCGACGCAGTTGATGGACTCCTCGTGACCACCGAGGTCGGTGGCCCAGCCCTGTTCGCGGACCTTCTCCAGCTCCCGCAGGAAAGCGGGGGCGTTGGGGGTCGAACGGGCCGTGTACATGGGGTAGTCGAGCTTCTCCGCGATGGCGCGGCGCTCGGCCTCGGACAGGTCGGCGAGGAGCAGCTTCGCCACGGCGGCGACCGTGATGGCGACGGGCTTGCCGATGCGCGAGTACATCCGCACCGGGTAGCGGCTCTCGACCTTGTCGATGTAGAGGACCTCGTTCTCCTCGTAGACGGCGAGGTGAACGGTGTGGCCGACCTTCTCGTTGAGCTCGACGAGGTGGGCGTGGGCGATCTCGCGCACGTCGAGGTTCTCGACGGCTTCCTGGGCGAGCGCGAAGAGGCGGGCGCCGAGGCGGTAGCGCTGGTCGGACTGGCGGTAGACCAGGCCGTGCTCGTGCAGGGTGCGCAGCAGGCGCAGGGCCGTGGACTTGTGGACGCCGAGCCGGTCGGCGACCTGCCCCAGGTCGGCGGGTCCCTCGGCGAGCAGCGGCAGGATGCTGAGCGCGCGGTCGACGGTCTGGCTCATGGCGTACGTACCTCCTCGGCGGCCTCATGAACGGCTGCGGTCGTCCAGCCGGGGCCGAGGTGCAGTGTCCCCCACTCCGGCGCCGCGAGGGCGGCCAGGCGGTCGGCGTGGGCGCGGCTCGGAGGGGTGGCGAGGTCGCCGGGGACGGTGAGGGTGGCGGCGGCCCACAGGTGGCCGGTGCGCAGGCGCTCCGCGACGGGCAGTTCGCGCAGGGTGGCGGAGAGGAACCCGGCGGCGAAGGCGTCCCCGGCCCCGACGGCGGCGACGACGTCGACGCGCGGCGCGGGTTCGAAGTGGCGCCCCGCGCGGTCGTACGCGACGGCTCCGGCCGCGCCCTGCTTCACTACGAGGAGGGCGGGCTCGGGCAGCGCGGCGCGGATCGCGTCGGGGCCGCCGGTGATGCCGAACGCCTCCTCGGCCTCGTCCTCGCCGACGAAGACGAGATCGGCGCGGCGGGCCAGGTCGAGCAGGACGCGCGCGTCGTCCGGGGTGCGCCACAGGCCGGGCCGGTGGTTGACGTCGAAGGAGACGGTCGGGGCGGTCCCCATGAGCGTACGGAGCAGGTCCAGGCAGTCGTCGGACAGTGCGGCGGTGATGCCGGACAGGTGCAGGACGCGGCCGGAGCGCAGGGCGTCGAGGTCCGTGTTCGCGGCGGACATGGCGGAGGCGGCGGACCCGGCGCGGTAGTAGGCGACCTCGTGGTCGGCCTCGGCCCGGTCGCCCGCGGTGCGGAAGTAGATACCGGTGGGGCGGGCGGGGTCGCGGCGCACGCCGGACACGTCGACGCCGTACGCGCCGATCGCCTCCACCAGGTGGTCGCCGAAGCCGTCGGCGCCGACCCGGCTGACCCAGCGGGCCCGGTGTCCGGCGGCGGCGAGCACGCACGCCACGTTGGACTCGGCGCCGCCGATGCCGCGGTCGAAGGAGGGGACGTCGGCGAGGCGCCCCGCCACGGTGGGCAGGAACGTGACCATGGACTCGCCGAGCGCGACGACGTCAGGTGCGCTGTGCGGTGCTGCGGGTCCGGTGACGGTCACGGTGACGGATGCTCCTCACGACTGACGCCCTCGGTGGGCCAACGGCTCCGTTGACCCGGCGTTGGCTCGGATGTTAGACAGCAGTAAGCGACATACGCAATGGCCGTTGCACATATTGCAACCGGCCCGCCCGGAGGAGGCACCGTGACCGCCAAGAACGCCGTCAACGACGACGACGCAGCCGAGCGCGGGAAGGCCCGTCTGCAGGACCTGGCCCGGGAGCGGGTCGACTTCCGCTTCAAGGGCCTGCCGCCCGAGGCCGACGGCCGGACGGTCGCCGAGCTGGCCGCCGACCGCCTGAACCTCTTCACGGACGGCTTCACCACCCCGGTCCTCGCCCTCTCCGCGGAGCGCCTGGAGCACAACCTCGCCCTGATGGAGACGTACGCCACCCGGCACGGCCTCGCGTTCGCACCGCACGGCAAGACGTCGATGGCGCCGCAGCTCTTCCAGCGCCAGATCGAGCACGGCGCCTGGGGCATCACCCTCGCCGTCCCCCACCAGGTGCGCGTGGCGCGGGAGTTCGGGATCGAGCGGATCTTCCTGGCGAACGAACTCGTCGACGCGGCGGCCCTGCGGTGGCTGGCCGCCGAGCTCGCCGGCGACCCCTCCTTCCGCTTCGTCTGCTACGTCGACTCCGTGCGCGGCGTGGAGCTGATGGAGGCCGCGCTGACGGCGGCCGGCGCGACCCGCCCCGTCGACGTGGTCGTGGAGCTCGGCGCGGGCGAGGGTGCGCGCACCGGTGTCCGCACGGAGGCCGAGTGCGCGGCGGTCGCGGACGCGGTGGCGTCGGCGACGGCGCTGCGGCTCGCCGGAGTGGCCGGGTACGAGGGCGAGGTGCCGCAGGCCGACGGCGAGCGGGTCCGCGCCTGGCTGCGCCGTCTGGTCGCGCTCGCGGCGGACTTCGACAAGGCGGGCCGGTTCGCGGGCCTCGACGAGATCGTGGTGAGCGCGGGCGGCTCCGCGTGGTTCGACGCGGTGGCGGACGTCTTCGCGGAGATCCCCGAACTGAGCGTCCCCGTCCTGAAGTTGCTGCGCTCCGGCGCGTACGTCTCGCACGACGACGGCCACTACCGGCACCTCACGCCGTTCAACCGGGTCCCGGAGGAGGGCGCGCTGCACCCCGCCTTCCGGCTGTGGGCGCAGGTGGTGTCGCGTCCGACGGCCGAGCAGGCGTTCACGAACGCGGGCAAGCGGGACGCCGCGTACGACCTGGACCTGCCGGAGGCCCAGGTCGTGCGTGAGCTGCGCTCCGGCGAGGTACGGGACGCCTCCGGCGTGACCGTGACGGGGCTCTCCGACCAGCACGGGTGGCTCCGCCTGGAAGCGGGTGCCGGGGTCGAGGTGGGCGACTGGCTCGGCATGGGGCTGTCGCACCCCTGCACCTCGTTCGACAAGTGGCAGCTGATCCCGGTGGTCGAGGCGGACGGCACGGTCGTGGACTACGTCCGGACGTTCTTCTAGGCGCGCCCCCGGTGGGGGCTGGTCGCGCAGTTCCCCGCGCCCCTGGAGGCCTGCGGCCTCCTGGAGGCGCACGGAGTGCGCCTTTCAGGGGCGCGGGGAACTGCGCGATCAGCCCCCACCGGACCCGCACCCGCCCACCCCCAGAACCACCCCCGAACAGGAGAGGCCCCCATGGACCTGGTCATCAAGAACACCCGCGTGATCGACGGCACCGGCGGCGCCTCGTTCCAGGCCGACGTGGCGATCGCGTACGGCCGCATCGCCGAGATCCGCCGGGAGGGTGCGGGCCCCCGCCCCACGGGGGCCCGCACCCTGGACGGCACCGGCCTAGCCCTCGCCCCCGGTTTCATCGACATGCACGCCCACTCCGACCTCGCCCTGCTCCGCGACCCGGACCACAGCGCGAAGGCCGCCCAGGGCGTCACCCTCGAAGTCCTCGGCCAGGACGGCCTCTCCTACGCCCCGGTCGACGACCGCACCCTGGCCCAGGTCCGCCAGGTGATCACCGGCTGGAACGGCGGAGGCCCCGAGGACACCTCCGTCGAATTCGACTGGCGCACGGTGGGCGAGTACCTGGACCGCCTCGACCGCGGCATCGCGGTCAACGCCGCCTACCTCATCCCCCAGGGCACGGTCCGGATGTACGCGGTCGGCTGGGACGACCGCGACGCGACGCCCGCCGAGCTGGACCACATGAAGCGCCTGGTCGCCGAGGGCATGGCGCAGGGCGCGGTCGGCATGTCGTCGGGGCTGACGTACACCCCGGGCATGTACGCCAAGGACGCCGAACTCACCGAGCTGTGCCGGGTCGTGGCCGAGTACGGCGGCTACTACTGCCCCCACCACCGCAGTTACGGGGCCGGTGCGCTCGACGCGTACCGGGAGATGGTGGAACTGACCCGGACCGCGGAGTGCGCCCTGCACCTCGCGCACGCGACGATGAACTTCGGCGTGAACAAGGGCAAGGGCGTCGACCTGCTCGCCCTCCTCGACGAGGCCATCGCCGACGGCGCCGACATCAGCCTCGACACGTACCCGTACACGCCGGGCGCGACGACGCTCGTGGCGATGCTGCCGAGCTGGGCCAACGAGGGCGGCCCGGACGCCACGCTCGCCCGGCTCAAGGACGACGAGACCGCCGAGCGGATCCGCCACCACGTCGAGGAGATCGGCGCGGACGGCTGCCACGGCGTACCGATCGAGTGGGACAAGATCGAGGTGTCCGGCGTCGCCGACCCCGGGCTCGCCTCCTGCGTCGGCAAGACGATCGCGCAGGCCGCCGCCGAGCGCGGCGAGGCCCCCTGGGTCACCGCCCGCCGCCTGCTGATCGCGGACCGGCTCGGCTCGTCGATCCTGCAGCACGTCGGCCACGAGGAGAACGTCCGGGCGATCATGCAGCACCCGGTGCACACCGGTGGCAGCGACGGCATCCTCCAGGGCTTCAAGCCGCACCCGCGCGCGTACGGCACGTTCCCGCACTACCTCGGCCACTACGCCCGCGACCTGGGCGTCATGTCCCTGGAGGAGACCGTCGCACACCTCACCTCCCGGCCCGCCGCCCGGCTGCGCCTGCCCGACCGCGGCCTGGTCCGCGAGGGCTACCGCGCCGACCTGGTCCTCTTCGACCCGCAGACGGTGGCGGCGGGTTCGACGTTCGACGCGCCGCGGACCCTGCCCGTCGGCATTCCGCACGTGCTGATCGACGGCCGGTTCGTCATCGAGGACGGCCGCCGCACGGACGTCCTCGCGGGCAGGTCCGTACGGCGCACCGCCAGGTGAACAGGTGGACCAGGTGAACTACGCGGCGGGCTCGGGCAGTTCACAGCCCTTGCGGTCGACCTCGCAGGGGTTGTTGAAGGTGCACTGCTCGCCGTCCTCGTTGCCGGTGTTGTTCACGGCGATCAGCCGACTTGGCGGCCGTGAGCGTAGGTGACAGGTGCGTCGTGGGGTCTGTCCGCGCCGAGGGCGGGCGCGCACACGGCACCCGCGATGGACTTCTTCATCGGCGGATCCCCTCACGGCGTCGGGTGGGACGCCCGTAGCCGATGGTTGCCGTGTGCATTCTTTGCGGCACGGGGCGACCGGGCAAGAGGTGGGATCCGGTCCGTACTGTGGTCAACTCCCTTGCCGGACAGGGTGGTTGCTGAACGTTCCGGCGCGCTGCATACGCTGCCAGCGCAGTCGGTCGCCGAGCAGCGCGGTGACGACGGACTGCACGACGACGAGGTACATCAACTGCCGGTAGACGACGATCTGCAGCGGCAGCGTCCAGACCGGCTCGAAGCGTTCCTTGTCGAGGCGCAGCGCGTACAGGGCACTGACCACCTGCACGGCCGTGAACGCCAGCCACACCAGCGCGGCCCGCGCAGCTCCCTGGAAGAGCAGCCCGTACAGCGCGAACACGTCGACGAGCGGCGCGAGCAGCGGCAGGAGCGTCTGGAAGAGCAGCAGATAGGTCAGCCCGCGCCGCCCGAACTTGCCGGCCCGGCCGCGCTCGACGAGGGCACGCCGGTGTTTCCACATGGCCTGCAGGGTGCCGTAGCACCAGCGGTAGCGCTGCTTCCACAGCTGCCTGACGGTGGCCGGGGCCTCGGTCCAGGCGATGGCCGACTCCTCGTACACGACGCGCCAGCCCGCCCTGCACAGCGCCATGGTGAGGTCGGTGTCCTCGGCGAGGGTGTCCTCGCTGACGCCACCGACGCCTTCGAGCGCGGAGCGGCGGAACGCGCCGATCGCGCCCGGCACGGTCGGCATGCATTCGAGGACGTCGAACATGCGGCGGTCGAGGTTGAATCCGATGACGTACTCAAGATGCTGCCAACGGCCCAGGATTCCCTGCCTGTTGCCCACCTTGGTGTTGCCGCTGACGGCGCCGACGCGCGGGTCGGTGAACGGCTGGATGAGGTTCCCGATGGCGTCGGGTTCGAAGACGGTGTCGCCGTCGATCATCACGACGAGCTCGAACTGGGCCCATTTCAGCCCGGTGTTGAGGGCGGCCGCCTTGCCCGCGTTCTCCTGCCGGATCACCATCACGCGCGGGTCCTGGGCCCGCATCCACTCGGCGATGTCGTACGTCCGGTCGCCGGAGCCGTCGTCGACGACGACGATCTGCACGTACGGATGGGTGGAGGCGAGCAGCGAGCGGATGGTCGCCTCGATCCCGGCCTCCTCGTTGTACGCGGGGACGATCACGGAGACGGGTTCGGTGAGGCGGGGCGGGCGGTGGCCGCGCCGGTTGCGCCGCCGGACGCGGCGGACGTGGACGCGCGCGACGGTGAAGAGCAGCGCGAGCCGCGCCACGGTGATCGTCCCGGCGGCCACCATCAGCCACCCCGTCGCGTCGACGAAGAACCGGGACGCGTCCTGCGCCCACAGCACGGCCGTGCCGCGCACCTGCGCCGTCGTGGCGACGGGGTAGGTGACGCCGTCGAGGCCGAGTCCGTCGCCGACGGTCGTGAAGCGGACGTCGCCGAGCGGTGCCGCGAACAGCCGCTCGGTGTCCCGCACGGCCGCCGTGGAGCCGGTGAACTGCCGTACGGCGCCCCGCTTCAGGGGCCGCGCCGCGTCGTCGGCCGCGACGACGACATAGCCGTCGGCCATCGCGCGGCGGGCCGCGGCCGCCTGGTCGGCGCAGTACGTGCCCGTGGTCGCGGTGTGCGGCAGCCGCAGGAGCCGGGTGCCGAGGCCCGCCGAGCCGGCCAGGGTGTTCTGGCCGAGGGAGAGTTCGAGGCCCGCGCGGGTGCCGGAGACGGCGGCGAGGTTCGTGTCGCTGTAGGTGTGGGTGCCGAGCTGGTGACCCTCGTCGCGGATCCGGCGCACCAGGCCGGGGTGGGCGGCGGCCTCGGTACCGGTGAGGAAGAAGGTGGCGTGGGCGTGGTGCCGCTTCAGGACGTCGAGCAGGCGCGGCGTCCAGGCGGGGTCGGGTCCGCCGTCGTAGGTGAGGGCGACCGTCCCGGCGGGCATCCGGGCGCTGCGGGTCGCACCGGTGGCGGGGTTCTCGCTGAGCACGGGGCCGCCGTCGCGCAGGGCCCGGTCCGCCGGGGCGCAGTCCTTCGCCGGTCCTTCGGTGGCGGCGATCTCGTGCCGCCCGTAACCGCTGAGGACGAGGGCGGTGGCGGCGACCGCGAGGCCGAGCAGGAGCAGCAGCCAGTGGGCGCGGGGGTCGCGGCGCAGGGCGTGGCGGGTGCGGGCGCGTCCCGGGGTGTGGGGGGAGGCGGTTCTCGGGGTCACTTGGGTCCCTTGGTCGCCCCCGGTGAGCCGTTGCCTCGACCGGGGTTGTTGGCGGAGTTCCCCCGGGACGGTGCGGTGGTGGTGGGCGCCGTGGTCGTGGGCGCCTTGCCGGTGGTGGTCGTGGACGCGGAGCTGGTCGGGCTCGTGTCCTTCTCGTCGGCGGACGCGCTGGTCGGCGCCTTTGACGGGCTCGCGCTCGGGCTCGGCGCGGCGTCGCTGGTGGCGGGCTCCGCGCTCGTCGACGGCGGCGCCGAGTGCTCGGCCCGCTGCCGCTTCTGGTCGTCGTGCCCGTCGCCCCAGGGCAGCGGGCCGCCGGACGGGCTCGACCCGAAGAGCCCGGCGACGACGATGCCGAGGAAGACGACGCAGGCCGCGCCGAGGCCGATGCCGCCGCGCCGCATCAGCCGCCGTCTGCGGCCGGAACCGTCGACGAACACGGCGCTGCCGTCGGATCCTTCGGGTATCGCCGGGAGCGGCGCCGTGTCGGGGACGGCGGCCGGGGCCTCGGTGGCCGATTCCCGCCATCCGTGGACCGTGGCCGGATCGGCGTACCCGTCGTACGCGCCGATGGCCTGTTGCGGGTCGTAGACGACCTCGGGGATCACCGGGTCGTCGCCTTCGTGGGGGTGCTGCCAGGACATGAGGGCGGATTGTAAGGACTGCGGGGGTCCGTGGAACAGCCAACGGCGATAGCGGAGCAAATGCCGTCAACTCCTGCTCAACGCACCCCGTGTGGCCGGAACTGCACGCTGATCCGCGGCCCGGCCGCCTTCGTCGACTTGGGGATCGCGTGCTCCCACGTCCGCTGGCAGGAGCCGCCCATCACGATCAGGTCACCGTGCCCGAGGGACCGTCGCACGGTCTCCCCGCCCCCCACCGGCCGCAGCACCAGATCGCGCGGCGCCCCCACCGACACGATCGCGACCATCGTGTCCTCGCGCGCCCCGCGCCCGATCCGGTCGCCGTGCCAGGCGACGCTGTCCCGCCCGTCCCGGTAGAAGCAGAGCCCCGCCGTGGTGAACGGCTCCCCCAGCTCCTCGGCGTAGTGCGCGGACAGCGCGTCGCGGGCCTCGCCGAGCACGGGGTGCGGCAGCTCCTCCCCCGCCCCGTAGAACTTGAGCAGGCGCGGCACGTCGACGACCCGCTCGTACATCTGCCGCCGCTCGGCCTTCCACGGGACGCCGTCGGCGAGGTGCCCGTACAGCTCGTCGGCGCCGCGCAGCCACCCCGGCAGCACGTCGATCCAGGCGCCGGCCCCGAGCACGGTGCGGCGCAGCCCGGCGAGCGGGCCGAGCGCCGTCTCGTCGTCCTGGTCGAAGAGCGATCCCTGCAGCATGCGTCCCACCATAACGAATATATCGAACTGAAGCTCGAATAAGGGTCTGGGTCACTTCTCTCCCTCTGCGCACAACCCTTCACTCCGACAACACGTCGAACTCTGATCATCCGTGCCCCTGCCAGGAAAGAAGGGCATCTTGCGTCACCGCGCCCGCCATCGCGCCCCCAGTCGCACCGCCACCTCCGCCTCGGCCTTCGCCGCGGCCGCGGCAGCCGCCGTCGCCGCGGGGCTGCTGACGACCGCCCCCGCCCAGGCCGCGACCGCCCCCACCTCGCACGGCCTGGCCGATGTGAACGGGGACGGCTACGGCGATCTCGTCACCGCGTCGGAAGCGACCGTCTCCGGTGCCTCGGGCGCGGGTGCCGTCGTCGTCAACACCGGCTCCGCCTCCGGCATCTCGGCAGCCAGGACCACGGTCGTCACGCAGAACTCGGCCGGGGTGCCGGGCGCCGCGGAGAAGGACGACGCGTTCGGCTCCGCCCTCGCCACCGCCGACCTGAACGGGGACGGCTACACCGACGTCGTCACCGGCACCCCCGACGAGAAGGTCGGCAGCGACGTCGACGGCGGCACCGTCGCCGTGCTGTGGGGCTCGAAGTCCGGGCTGAGCGGCGGCACCACGATCCCCGACCCGGCCCCGAGCGCGCACGACCGCTTCGGCGACCGCCTCACCGTCGGCGACTTCGACGGCGACGGCCGGGCCGAACTGGCCGTGGGCACCAGCAACAACGGCGTGTGGATCGTCGACGGCATCAGCAAGACGGGCACCCCCACCCAGCGCAAGCTGACCACCGCGATCGCCCCGGGCAGCTCCGACTACTACCGCTCCCTGTCGGCCGGCGACTTCGACGGCGACGGCACCGACGACCTCGCCGTGGCCGGCCGCTACGACGAGGACGGCAGCTTCGACGGCGCCACGCTCGTCTACCCGGCCGCCACCGGCACGCCCACCGTCCTGCCCGACGAGGGCCACAGCGCCGCCGTCGGCGACTTCAACGGCGACGGCATCGACGACCTGGCCCTCGGCCACCGCGACGCCAACGCGGTCAACGTCTACACCGGCGCCGCCGCCGGCCTCTCGGCGTCCGCCCACCGCACCCTCACCCAGGACACCGAGGGCGTGCCCGGCGTCACCGAGGACGTGGACAGCTTCGGCCAGTCGGTCGCCGCGGGCGACGTGAACCACGACGGCTACGACGACCTGGCCGTGGGCGTCGACTTCGAGACCATCGGCTCCGTGCAGAACGCGGGCGAGGTCGTCGTGCTGCGCGGCTCCGCCGACGGGCTGACCGGGACCGGCGCGAAGGCGATCCACCAGGGCACCGCCGGGGTGCCGGGCGCGAACGAGAACCAGGACCGGTTCGGCACCTCCGTCCGGCTCACCGACACCAACAAGGACGGCTACGCCGACCTGGCCGCCTCCGCGCCCTTCGAGAACACCAGCAACGGCGCGCTGTGGAGCCTGCGCGGCTCCGCGTCCGGCGTGACCACGTCGCACGCGGTCAGCTTCTCGGCCGCCACCGCGGGCGTGTCGAAGGCGACGTACACCTACCTCGGCCGCTCCTTCGCGACGGACGCGTACGGCTCCTGACGCTCCCGGGCCCTGCCCCGAGTGGCCCATCTCACCCGGCGAGCAGGGCCGCCCCATCGAAGCCGGGCCCCTGGCCCGACCCCGTATTCCGGAGGCGATCGGCACTCCGTGCCACGGCATCCCAGACGGGGTCGGGCGGCCTCGGGCACCCGGCCGCAAACACCGCGCGGCCTCGGGAAACACCGCCGTAAAGTCTGACCATGCAGCTCATCCAGTCGACCAAGCTCGCCAACGTCTGCTACGAGATCCGGGGCCCGGTGCTCGAGGAGGCGATGCGCCTCGAAGCGGCAGGTCACCGGATCCTGAAGCTGAACACGGGCAACCCGGCGGCGTTCGGCTTCGACTGCCCGCCGGAAATCCTGGAGGACATGCTCCGCAACCTCGGCGACGCCCACGGGTACGGCGACGCCAAGGGCCTGCTCGCCGCCCGCCGCGCCGTGATGATGCACTACCAGACCCTCGGCGTGGAGACCGACGTCGAGCACGTCTTCATCGGCAACGGCGTCTCCGAGCTCATCGTGATGGCGATGCAGGCCCTGCTCGACGACGGCGACGAGGTCCTCGTCCCGGCGCCCGACTACCCGCTGTGGACCGCGGCCGTCTCGCTCTCCGGCGGCACCGCCGTCCACTACCGCTGCGACGAGCAGTCGGACTGGATGCCGGACCTGGCCGACGTGGAGCGGAAGGTCACCGACCGCACCAAGGCGATCGTCATCATCAACCCGAACAACCCCACGGGCGCCGTCTACAGCGACGAGATGCTGCGCGGCCTCACCGACATCGCCCGCCGCCACAATCTGCTGGTCTGCTCCGACGAGATCTACGACAAGATCCTCTACGACGGCGCCACGCACACCCCGACCGCCGCCATCGCCCCGGACCTGACGACGCTCACGTTCAACGGCATGTCGAAGGCGTACCGGGTGGCCGGGTACCGGGTGGGCTGGATGGCGATCTCGGGCCCGCGCGCGCACGCGGAGTCGTACATCGAGGGCCTCACGATCCTCGCGAACATGCGCCTGTGCGCGAACATGCCGGGTCAGCACGGTGTCGTCGCCGCGCTCAGCGGCCGGCAGACGATCAACGACCTGGTGCTGCCCGGCGGCCGGCTGAAGGAACAGCGGGACGTGGCGTACGACCTGCTCACCCAGATCCCGGGCGTGACGTGCGTGAAGCCGAAGGGCGCGCTCTACCTCTTCCCGCGCCTGGACCCGAAGGTCTTCAAGGTGAAGGACGACCGCCAGATGGTGCTCGACCTGCTGCGCGCCGAGAAGATCATGGTGGTGCACGGCACCGGCTTCAACTGGCCCGAGCCCGACCACTTCCGGGTCGTGACCCTGCCCTCGACCCGGCAGCTGACCGAGGCGGTGACCCGGATCGGGAACTTCCTGGACGGCTACAGCCAGCCGTGACGTCCGTCTTTGGACGAGTTCTAATTTAGACTCGTTCTAAGGTACGATGGAGGCCAAGCTGCCGCCTGCTGCCCCTGGAGGCCTCCCATGTACGAGCCGATCCGCACCAAGTCGGTCCACACCGTGGCGGCCGACGGCGGCACCTTCCCGCACCGCTCGCGCGAGGAGGAGCTGGACATTCAGCTCGCCGGACACCTGTCGGCGCTGCTCGCGGTCACCGACGAACTGCGCGCCATCGGCCCGGACGACCCGGAGCTGGCCGCGGCGGCCGACGAGCTGGCCGGTCAGATCGCCCGGCTGCGCGGCGGCCACGCCCCGGTCCGCGCGGCCCTGACCGCGGCGGGCCCCGAGCAGGACCGGGCCGCGCTGCACCAGCGGGCGCACGCCCTCGCCGGCCGCGCGCTGGTCGTCGCCGCCTCCCGGGCCGACACCGCCGCCGCGATCCTGGCCGCCCGGCGCATGGAGTACCACTCGGGCGCCGAGCGCCTGGTGTCCGCGTAAGCGCGACGGATCGTCATCAGGGCACAGGGGCCCTCCGGTTGCATACCGGGACCACGTCGTAACCACCCGTTCACCGCCGTCGCCGGGGAATGTTGGCCTCCGCGAGCACGCTCCTCGGCGTGAGACGAATCGCAGGAATGATCCTGGCGGTGCTCCTCCTCGGCGGTGTGGTCACCGCCGTCATCGCGGGGCGGAGCGACGGCGCCAAGGACGACGACAAGAGCACGGCAACGAAGACCGTGCGGATGGTGATCGGTTCGGAGAAGGCCGACTTCTTCGCCGACGAGGACGTGCGGCGCGCGCTCGCCGCCCAGGGCTTCACGGTGCGGGCGGAGACCTCCGGGTCCTGGGCCATGGAGGGCCTCGACCTCAAGGGGTACGACCTCGCCTTCCCCTCCAGCCAGGCCCCGGCAGTCGAACTGGCGGGCCGGCACAAGGTGCGCGGCACGCTCCCGCGCCCCTTCTACTCACCGCTGGTGGTGGTGGCCCACCGGGGCGCCGCGCAGGTGCTCGCCGACAACGGCCTCGCCACGCTCGACACCGCGCACCGGGGCACGCTCGCGATGGGCGCCTATCTGGACGCGGCCCGCCACGACCGCACCTGGCAGCAGCTCAAGGGGGCCGGAAAGTACGGGGAGTTGAGCGGCACGCTCTTCATCTCCTCCACCGACCCGGAGACCTCCAGCTCCGGCGCCCTCTACCTCGCCGCGACCTCGTACGTGGCGAACGGCGGCCGGGTCGTGGCCGACCGGGCGGGCCTGGACCGCACGGCGCCGCTGCTGAAGAAGCTCGTCTCCGTGCAGGGGGCCCAGCAGTCGAGCTCGGACGCCGTCTTCCGGGACTTCGTCAGCGGCGCGGGCAACCCGCTGGTGCTCGTCTACGAGTCCCAGGTCGCGGCGCTCCTCGCGGACGGGCAGCAGCCGGACGACCTGGTGGTCCTCTACCCGGACACCACCGTGAACAGCGACCACACCGCCGTGCCGCTCACCGCGAACGGCCAGGAGCTCGCCCGGCTCCTCGCCACCGACCCGACCTTGCGGAAGCTGGCCGTCCGGCACGGCTTCCGGCCGCAGGGCACCGCCACCGGGTTCGGCTCGGCCGGCACCTATCTGAAGCAGCAGCTGACCGGCGTCCGGCAGGCGCCCGTGCCCACCTCCGCGGTGCTGCACGACATGGCCCGCCGGGCGCGCGGCTGAACGGGGGGAAACAGCCATGACCACGGAGAACCAGTCGCAGAGCCGGTCGGAGAGCACCTTCACGCTCACCCCGCCGGTGCCCGTCGCCGCCGTCCCCCGCGAGAGCGCGGGCGGCCTGGTGCCCGTCGACGACAAGGTGCGGACGGACATGGCGGCGAAGGCCGCCGCGTACGTCGAGCACCTCGCCGCGCTCGACGCCCGCTCCCCCGAGTTCGCCGGCAAGGTCGGCGAGATCACGGCGCTGGGCGCGGGCGACATGCGGACGGCCGCCGCCCAGTCGAACCGGATGCTGGAGCGCACCCTGCGCAGCCTGCCCGACAACGGCGGCGACGCGCAGTCCCACGTGGCGACCTCGCTCGTCGAACTGCGCCGGGTCGTCGAGGACCTGGACCCGCGCGACCTGCCCGCCGGCAAGGGCCGCAAGCTGCTCTCCCGGCTGCCCGGCGGGAACCGGCTGCGCGACCACGTCGCCAAGTACGCCTCCGCACAGGCCACGCTGAACCGGATCGTCGGCTCGCTGCGCGGCGGGCAGGACGAACTGCGGCGCGACAGCGCGGCGTTGCAGACCGAGCGGGTCCGGCTGTGGGAGACGATGGGCAAGCTCCAGGAGTACGTCGTGCTGACCGAGGCCCTGGACGCGGCCGTCGAGCGGCACGTCGACACCGTCGCCGCCGCCGAACCGCAGACGGCCGACTCGCTCCGCGCCGACGTCCTGTTCCCGGTGCGGCAGAAGCACCAGGACCTGCTCACCCAGCTCGCGGTGTGCGCGCAGGGCTACCTGGCGATGGACGTCGTACGGCGCAACAACGACGAGCTGATCAAGGGCGTCGACCGGGCCGCCACCACCACCGTGTCGGCGCTGCGCATCTCGGTGATGCTGGCGTCCGCGCTCGACAACCAGAAGAAGGTCGTCGAGCAGGTGAACGCGTTGCGCGGCACGACCGAGGACCTGATCAGGGGCAACGCCGAGATGCTCGCCGGCCAGAGCGGCGAGATCCAGCGGATCGCCGCCGACCCGGCGGTCGGCGCGGAGGCGCTGCGCTCGGCGTTCCAGCAGATCTACCGGACGCTGGACGCGATCGACACGTACAAGGTGCAGGCCACCGAGGCGATGGCGACGACCGTCGAGTCCCTGACGGCCGAACTCCAGCACGCGGGCAGCTACTTGGAGCGCAGCCGGTCGCGCGGCGCCCTGGACGGGGGGCTTGCATGAGGCGTGCGCTCACCGGCGCACTGGCGCTGGCGCTGGCCCTGCTCGCCGGCTGCACCCAGGAGGACCACCGGGATGCGAAGCCGCAGGACGGTCCGTCGCCCGGCACCCTGCGCGTCCTGGCCTCCAGCGAACTGTCCGACATGACGAAGGCCCTGGAGCTCGCCCGGGACCGGACCGGGATCACGGTCCGCCCCACCTACCTGGGCACCCTGGACGCCGTGCGGCTGCTCGCCTCCGGGAAGGCCGACGGCAGGTACGACGCCGTGTGGCTGTCGTCGGACGACTTCCTGCGGCTCCACCCGGACGCGGCGAAGCGGGTCGTCTCCGAGACGTCCGTCATGTCGAGCCCCGTCGCACTCGGCGTCCGCGACGCGGCCCTGACCCGGCTCGGCTGGCAGCCGTCCGACGTCACCTGGTCGCAGGTCGAACGGGCCGTCGCCGACGGCGAGTTGACGTACGGGATGACCGACCCGGCGCGCTCGAACTCCGGGTTCGCCACGCTCGTCTCCGTCGCCTCCGCGCTCTCCGGCGCCCAGTCGGCGCTGACCGAGCAGGACGTGCGGCGGGCGAAGCCCCGGCTGAAGGAGTTCTTCCGGGGCCAGCGGCTCACGTCGGGCTCGTCGGGCTGGCTGGCGTCGGCGTACCGGCGGCGCGGCGACGTCGACGCGCTGCTCAACTACGAGTCCGTGCTCACCGGCATCCCCGGCCTGACCGTGGTCCGCCCGAAGGACGGCGTCGTCACCGCGGACTATCCGCTCTCCTCGCTCGCCGCCACCCCGGCCACGACGCGGGAGACCGTGCGGCGCCTCGCCGAGACCCTGCGCAGCCCGGAGCTGCAGCGGGCGATCACGTCGACGACGCACCGCCGCCCGGTCGTCGCGGGAGTGCCACCCGCGCCGGGCCTCGCCCCGGACCGGCGCCGCGAACTGCCCTTCCCCGGCAGCCGCGCGGTCGCCGACGGGCTGCTGTCCGGCTACGAGAACGAACTGCGCAGGCCCTCGCGCACGGTCTACGTCCTGGACACCTCGGGGTCGATGAAGGGTGCGCGCCTCGCCGCGCTGAAGAAGGCGCTGCGCGGGCTCACGGGCGACTTCCGGGAGCGCGAGGAGGTGACGCTGATGCCGTTCGGCTCGCGGGTGAAGTCCGTCCGCACCCACGTCGTCGACCCCGGCTCGCCGCGCACCGGGCTTGCCGCGATCGAGCGGGACACGGCCGCCCTGACCGCGTCCGGCGACACCGCCGTCTACACCTCGCTCGAAGCGGCGTACGAGCGTCTCGGCCGGGGGGACGACGACACGTTCACGTCGATCGTGCTGATGACGGACGGCCAGAACACCACGGGTGCGGACGCCGGCGACTTCGGCCGGTTCTACCGCTCCCTCGGCCCGGCCGACCGGCGCATCCCCGTGTTCCCGATCCTGTTCGGCGACGCCTCGCGCACCGAGCTGACCGACATCGCCGAACTGACCGGCGGCCGGCTCTTCGACGCCGTGGGCGGCTCGCTGACCGGCGCCCTGGAGGAGATCCGTGGCTACCAGTGAGCACCCCTCGAAGCTCCTGACGTTCCTGGAGTCCCGCAAGAACCTCACCGGGAGCGCCTGCGGCGTCGTCGGGCTCGCCCTGACGTTCACGGGGGTCGCGGGGGCCTACTGGCCGGTGGTGGTGGCCGGGCTGTACGGCGCGGGCGCGCTGATCGCCCCGCCGGAGCGGCCCGCGCCGCCGGACTTCCCCGACCCGGCGGCCCGGCTCGACGCGTTGCGCGGCGACTTCGCGGAGCTCCGGGACTACCTCGCGGAGGTCGACGTGCCGCCGGTCGCCGCCGCCCGCCTCACCCGGCTCGACGAGCTCCTCGCCGCCCTGCTCGACCCGGGCTGGGCCGCCGAGCTGCTCGCCCAGGACCCGGAGGCGCTGCACGCGCTGGCGCGGGCGGTGCGCCAGGACGTGCCGGAGGCGGTGGACACCTTCGCCCGCACCCGGTGGTGGACCAGGATCGCGCCGGGCCAGGAGCAGCCCGACCGCCATCTGGAGCGCCAGCTCGACCTCGTGCACGACGAGCTGACGACGGTGGCCGGGGCCCTGCGGGAGACCGAGGCGCGCCGCCAGGAGACGCACACCCGGTACCTGGAGGAGCGCAACCCGTAGCAACGGGCGAGGGCCCGCCGTCTCCCTCCTCCCCCAGGGGCTTGCTCGGGGGCGGCACGGGAGGACGACGGGCCCATGACCCCGTACGCCGTTGTACGGGATCTCGCCGGTCCTGGGAGGGGGCGACTAGCCGAGGCGCTCCACGAGCGCCCGGTACTCGTCCCACAGTTCCTTCGGCGTGTGGTCGCCGAAGGTGTTGAGGTGCTCGGGCACGAGCGAGGCCTCCTCGCGCCAGACCTCCTTGTCGACGGTGAGCAGGAACTCCAGGTCGCTGTCGGCCAGTTCGAGGCCGTCCGTGTCCAGGGACTCCTTGGTCGGCAGGATGCCGATCGGGGTCTCGACGCCCTCGGCGCGGCCGTCGAGGCGGTCGACGATCCACTTCAGGACGCGGGAGTTCTCACCGAAGCCGGGCCACACGAACTTGCCGTCGGCGTTCTTGCGGAACCAGTTGACGTAGTAGATCTTGGGCAGCTTGGCGGCGTCCTTCTCGGCACCGACCTTCACCCAGTGGGCCATGTAGTCGCCCATGTTGTAGCCGCAGAACGGCAGCATCGCGAACGGGTCGCGGCGCAGCTCGCCGACCTTGCCCTCGGCGGCGGCGGTCTTCTCGGAGGCCACGTTCGCGCCGAGGAAGACGCCGTGGTTCCAGTCGAAGGACTCGGTCACCAGCGGCACGGCCGAGGCGCGGCGGCCGCCGAAGAGGATCGCCGAGATCGGCACGCCCTTGGGGTCCTCCCACTCGGGCGCGATGATCGGGCACTGGGAGGCGGGGGTGGTGAAGCGGGCGTTGGGGTGCGCGGCCGGGACGCCGGACGCGGGCGTCCAGGAGTTGCCCTTCCAGTCGGTGAGGTGCGCCGGGGTCTCCTCCGTCATGCCCTCCCACCAGACGTCGTTGTCGTCGGTGAGCGCGACGTTCGTGAAGACCGAGTTGCCCCAGAGCGTCTTCATCGCGTTGGCGTTGGTGTGCTCGCCGGTGCCGGGCGCGACGCCGAAGAAGCCGGCCTCGGGGTTGATCGCGTAGAGCCGGCCGTCCTCGCCGAACCGCATCCAGGCGATGTCGTCACCGATCGTCTCGACGGTCCAGCCGGAGATCGTGGGCTCCAGCATCGCGAGGTTGGTCTTGCCGCACGCGGACGGGAAGGCCGCCGCGACGTACTTCGACTCGCCCTGCGGCGGGGTCAGCTTGAGAATGAGCATGTGCTCGGCCAGCCAGCCCTCGTCCCGCGCCATCACCGAAGCGATGCGCAGCGCGTAGCACTTCTTGCCCAGCAGGGCGTTGCCGCCGTAGCCCGAGCCGTACGACCAGATCTCGCGGGACTCCGGGAAGTGCGAGATGTACTTCGTGCTGTTGCACGGCCACGGGACGTCCTGCTCGCCCTCGGCCAGCGGCGCGCCCAGCGTGTGCACGGCCTTCACGAAGAAGCCGTCGTCGCCGAGCTCGTCCAGGACCGGCTGCCCCATCCGGGTCATGGTGCGCATGGAGACGGCGACGTAGGCCGAGTCGGTGATCTCGACGCCGATCGCGGACAGCGGCGAGCCGAGCGGCCCCATGCAGAACGGGACGACGTACATCGTCCGGCCCTTCATCGAGCCGCGGAAGATGCCCCCGTTCCCCTCCTTGCCCGAGAAGATCTCGCGCATCTCGGCCGGGGCCTTCCAGTGGTTGGTCGGGCCCGCGTCCGCCTCCTCCTCGGAGCAGATGAACGTCCGGTCCTCGACCCGCGCGACATCGGTCGGGTCGGACGCGGCGTAGTAGGAGTTGGGGCGCTTGATCGGGTCGAGCTTCTTGAACGTTCCCTTGGCGACGAGTTCCTCGGCGAGCCGCTCGTACTCGGCCTCGGAGCCGTCGCACCAGACCACGCTGTCCGGCTGCGTCAGTTCGGCGATCTCGTTGACCCACGAGATGAGTTCCTGGTGGTTGGTCGGGAGGGGAGCCGCGATGTCGCGCGCCACGATCGCTCCTAAATGAGGGGTCTTTAGTTGGGGAGGCCCCGTGGGGGCTGCGACCCGGACGCTGCGCCTCCCGTTCCACCGAAAATCGATGGGCGCTCATCCGGTGCCGACCGCACTCATTTGATCATCCGACCGTTTCGCCCATCTGTCCAGGGGGCCTCACACTTGAGCGACGTGAGCATCACCACTCGGATTCGGACATAGGGATCTCCCCAGGGGAAAGCAGGGGGCTATCCGTATCTGTTACCTACGGTCGCGTAGGTACGATGCCGAGCATGAGCGTCGCCGCAGAGCAGCCCGAAACACCCGTCGCAGAGCCCCATTTGCTGAAGCCGAAGCTGCGTGGCTGGCTGCATGCGGGCATGTTCCCGGCCGTCCTGGTGGCCGGCCTGTTCCTCACCGCGCTCGCGGACTCCACGCGCGGCCGCGTGGCCTGCGGCATCTACGTACTGACGGCCTGCCTGCTGTTCGGCGTGAGCGCCCTCTACCACCGGGGCAACTGGGGGCCGCGCGCGGACGGCGTGCTGCGCCGGCTCGACCACGCGAACATCTTCCTGATCATCGCCGGCACGTACACGCCGCTGACGATGCTGCTCCTGCCGGGCACCAAGGGCGACGCCCTGCTGTGGGGCATCTGGGCGGCGGCCGCGGCCGGCATCGTCTTCCGCGTCTTCTGGGTCGGCGCCCCGCGCTGGCTCTACACGCCGTGCTACATCGCGATGGGCTGGGCGGCGGTCTTCTTCCTGCCCGACTTCATGCGCACCGGCGGCATCGCGGTCCTCGTCCTGGTGATCGTCGGCGGACTGCTCTACAGCGCGGGCGGCGTCATCTACGGCATCAAGCGCCCGAACCCGTCGCCCCGCTGGTTCGGCTTCCACGAGGTCTTCCACTCGCTGACCCTCGCGGCGTTCGTCGTGCACTACGTCGGCATCTCCCTGGTGGCCTACCAGCACGCCTGACCCACACCCCCCACCTCCCCCGAGAGGCCGCGGCTCGAAGCCGCGGCCTCTTTTCGCGTTCCCGTTCTTTGCGATTCCAAGAGAGACTACCGATTGACAGCACCTAGGAAATGAGAGCTACTCTCATTTCATGGTTACTGTCACTCAGGAAGTGGAGTCGCGCCCGGACCCCCGGCGCTGGTGGGCCCTCGGGGCCCTGGTCGCGAGCATGCTCGTGCTCGGTTTCGACATGACGATCCTCAACGTGGCGCTGCCGACGATCGCCGCGGACCTCGGCGCCACCACCGGTCAGCAGCAGTGGATGGCGGACGCGTACATCGTGGTGTTCGCCGCCCTGATGCTCCCGGCGGGACTGCTCGGCGACCGGTTCGGGCGGCGCCGGATGCTGATCGGCGGACTCGGCGTCTTCCTCGCCGCCTCCGTCCTGGGCGCCTTCGCGAGCGACGTGAACTGGGTGATCGCGGCCCGCGCCCTGATGGGCGTCGGCGGTGCGCTCGTGATGCCGCTCGCCATGTCCGTCCTGCCCTCGCTCTTCCCGCGCGCCGAGCAGACCAAGGCCATCGGCATGATCTCGGCGGCCTCCGCGCTCGGCATGCCGCTCGGCCCGGTGATCGGCGGCTGGCTGCTCAACCACTTCTGGTGGGGCTCGGTCTTCGTCCTGAACGTGCCGATGGTCGCCATCGGCATCACCGCCTGCCTGTTCCTGCTGCCCGAGAGCCGCGACCCGGCCGCGCCCCGGGTCGACGTCGTCTCCACCGCCCTCACCGCGCTCGGCCTCGGCGCCCTCATCTACGCGATCATCGAAGGCCCCGGCAAGGGCTGGAGCGACGCCGTCGTGATCGGCGGGTTCGCCGCGGCCGTCGTGCTGCTCGGCACCCTCGTGCTGCGCGAGCGGCGCAGCGAGTCCCCCATGCTCGACCTCTCGCTGCTGAGCCACCGCGGCTTCCTGAGCAACACCCTCACGGCGACGCTCGGCATGTTCGTCATGTCCGGCGTGATGTTCCTGCTGCCGCAGTACCTCCAGGCCGTGCTCGGCACGGACTCCCTGGGCACCGGCGTCCGGATGGTCCCGATGATGGGCGGCATGCTGGTCGCGGCCAAGCTGGCGCAGTCGCTGGTCGTCCGGTTCGGGGCGCGGTCGGTGATCGTCGTCTCCCTGGTGGTGCTGGCGTTCGCCGCGTTCCTCGGGGCGCGCACCACCGTCGACTCGGGGTACGGCTTCACCGCGCTGTGGCTCTCCGTCGCCGGGGTCGGGATCGCCTTCGCGATGATCCCCGCGATGGGCGGCGCCCTCGGCGCGCTCTCCAAGGACCAGGCCGGCCGCGGCTCCGGGCTGATGAGCACGGTGCGGCAGACCGGCAGCGCGCTCGGCGTCGCCCTGCTCGGCGCCCTGGTGGCCGGCGCGTACACGGACCGGCTGGGCACCGCGGGACTGCCGGGCCCCGCGGCGGACGCGGCCCGCGACTCGGTGATCGGCGCCCACGTGGTGGCGGGCCGGCTCGGCGACCGGGCGCTCGCCGCGTCGGCGGACTCCGCGTTCGTCCACGGCATGGACCTCGCGCTGGTCGTCATCGGCATCGTGGCGCTGGCCGCCGCCGCGCTCTGCGCGGTCCTGCTGCCCGGCGGGGCCCCGGCCGCCGGGTCCGCCGGGTCCGCCGGGTCCGCCGGGTCCGCCGCGGAGGTGGCCGCGATCAGCACGGATGCCTGACAATGAGCGCCATGGCCGCCTCAGCACAGACGCCCGCGGAGCCCAAGGTCGGGCTCCGCGAGCGCAAGAAGATCAAGACCCGCACGGCGATCCGCGAGGCGACGTACCGCCTGATCCTGGAGCAGGGGTACGACGCGACGACGGTCGAGCAGATCGCCGAGGCCGCCGAGGTGTCGCCGTCCACGGTCTTCCGGTACTTCCCGACCAAGGAGGACATCGTCCTCACCGACGAGTTCGACCCGATCCTGGAGCGGGAGCTGCGGGCGCGGCCCGCCGACGAATCGCTGATCGACTCGCTGCGGCACGTCATCGACGACAGCCTGCACCTGGCCCTGGAGCACGACGACCCCGAGGTGTCGCGACTGCGCACCCGCCTCCAGGTCGAGGTGCCGGCGGTGCGCTCCCGGATGATGGAGTCGATGTCGGTCACGGGCGACCTGATGTGCCGGGTGATCGCGGACCGCACCGGCCGGGACGCCGGTGACCTGGAGGTCAGGGTCTACGCGATGGCGCTGGTCGGCTCGATGATGGAGGCCACCATGTACTGGGCCCAGCACGGCCACGAGGGCGAGCTGCGCGATCTGGTGATGCGCGCCCTCGACACCGTGCAGCACGGCCTCTAGGGCCTGGTCAGGCCCGTCCCAGGTCCTCGAAGCCCGTCGGCCGCGTGGACACGAAGCTCCACGTCGAGCCCTTCGCGCCGCCCGCCACCCGGATGTCCTCCGTGCCCGAGGCGGGCGACGACCAGTGCACGCGGAACGTGTGCGCCGTGCGGCAGTGGTTGCGGAAGTAGACGGTCGTCGTCAGGACCCCGCCGTCCTTCCAGGACCAGGTGAAGCACCCCTCGCTCCCCCGGTGGACCGTGTCGAGCGATCGGGCCGCCGGGGCCGGCACGGCCAGGACGGCGCAGGTCAGCAGTGCTGCGGTGGTGCGGATCATGTCCTACGTATGTCAGCGGGCGGCCCGCCGGAAACCAGCGGCCCGCCCGCGCCCGGTCAGGACCGCCCGTCGCCCAGGACCTGGCTCAGCCGGTCGGCGTCGGTCACCGGGGCGTCGCACACGAAGTGCCGGCACACATAGGCGGCCTCGCCCCCGCCGACCAGCGGCCGGTCGGCGAGCAGCGGCAGCTCCGTGCTCCCCTCGGGTCCGGCGGCGACGACGGCGCCCGGCGCGGTCCCGGTGAGCGCCGCGTGGTGCATGCGCCCGCCGATCTCACCGACCACGGCGACCTCCCGGGGCCCGTCGAGCAGCGCCTCGGCGACCGCGAGCCCGTTCCCGATGAACCGGGGCGCCCGCGGTCCGAGCGCCTTCACCACGCCCGACGCGCGCTCCGCCGCGGTCCGGTGCGGCTCGGAGCCGGTGTGCGCGGCGTACGACAGGAGCGCGCCCGCGGCGGCGGTCCAGCCGGACGGGGTGGCGTTGTCCGTCGGGTCCTGCGGCCGCCGGATGAGCTGCTCGGCGTCGGCGGCGGTGTCGTACAGGGCCCCGCTCTCCCGGTCCACGAACCGGTCGAGGACGTGGTCGAGCAGGAACCCGGCGAACTCCAGCCAGACGCCCTCGCCGGTCACGGAGGCCAGCGTGAGGAACCCCTCGGCGACGTCGGCGTAGTCCTCCAGCACCCCCGCGTTGGCGCCGGCCCGGCCGTCCTTGCTGGTGCGGGCGAGGCGCGCCTGCGGATCCATGTGCAGCCGGACCAGCAGGTCGCCCGCGCACACCGCCGCGTCCACCAGGTCCTGCCGGCCGAAGTAGGCGCCGGTCTCGGCGAGCGCGGCGATCGCCAGCCCGTTCCACGCGGCGACGACCTTGTCGTCCCGGCCGGGGGCGGGGCGCTCGGCGCGGGCGGCGGTCAGCCGCTGCCGGATCGACTCGATCCGCTCGGCCTCGAACACCTCGTCGCTCTGCGGGAGTTGGAGCACGGAGGCGCCCTCCTCGAAGGTGCCCTCCTCGGTGACGCCGAAGAACCGGGCGGCGACAGCTCCGTCCTCCTCCCCCAGGACCTCGGCCAGTTGCTCCGGCGTCCACACGTAGAAGGCGCCTTCGACGTGCTTCCCGCTCGCCGGGTCGAGGCTGTCGGCATCGAGCGCCGACGCGAACCCGCCCTCGTTCGTGCGCAGTTCGCGCACCATGAACTCGGCGGTCTCCAGGGCGACGCGCTGCGCGAACTCCGACCCGGTCGAGCGCCACAGGTGCGCGTAGGCGCGACACAGCAGCGCGTTGTCGTACAGCATCTTCTCGAAGTGCGGCACGGTGAACTCGCGGTCGACGGAGTACCGCGCGAAGCCGCCCCCGAGCTGGTCGTAGATCCCGCCCCGCGCCATCCGCTCGCAGGTGTCGACGGCCATCTGCAGCGCGCCCTCGGTGCCGGTGCGGGCGTGGTGGCGCAGCAGGAACTCGATCACCATGGACGGCGGGAACTTGGGCGCCCCGCCGAACCCGCCGTGCGTCGCGTCGTACTCGCGCACGAGCCCGAGCAGCGCCTGCCCCAGCTCCTCGTCGCCCGGCGGCCGCGTGTCCCCGTAGGGCAGTTCACGGCCCGCGAGATCGGCGGTGATCTTCGCGGCGACCTCGGTGACCTCGCCGCGCCGGCCGGTCCAGGCGTCCCCCACGCCCTGGAGGACCTGGGTGAAGGACGGCATGCCGTGGCGCGGCTCGGGCGGGAAGTACGTGCCGAAGTAGAACGGCTCGGCGTCCGGGGTGAGGAAGACCGTCATGGGCCAGCCGCCCTGGCCGGTGGCGGCCTGCACGGCTTCCATGTAGACGGCGTCGACGTCGGGGCGTTCTTCTCGGTCGACCTTGACGGGGACGAAGTGCTCGTTCAGGACGGCCGCGGTGGCCTCGTCCTCGAAGGACTCGTGGGCCATGACGTGGCACCAGTGGCAGCTCGAGTACCCCACGCTGAGCAGCACGGGAACCCCCCGCCGCTTCGCCTCCTCGAAGGCCTCGGCCGACCAGGGCCACCAGTCCACCGGGTTGTCGGCGTGCTGGAGGAGGTAGGGGGACGTCTCTTGGGCCAGTCGGTTCGGCATGTCTCCATCCTTGCGCATGCCCGTCGCGGTCGCGTCTTTGATCGCCGGGACCCTCGCGCCGACACCCCATACGCAGGACACTTGACGCCGGACTGACGCAACCGGAGGGGGACCGAAGATGCGAGACAGCCATCGGGCGGAGGCCGAGCGGCTGTTGGCCCGGGCCGTGGAGGAGGAGGTCAGGCGCTCCGGCGGCCGGACCGACGGGGGCGTGCTGCTCGCCCGCGCCCGGGGTGCGCTCGACGCCATGGGGCAGACCGCCACCGAGGAGTACACCGCGTACACCCGGGCCCTGGACGAGGCGGCGGCGGGACAGATGTCGTTCGGGGAGCGGTTCGCGCAGGAGCGCGGCTCGACTCCCCTGATGGTGACGGGAGTCGGTGCGCTCACCGCCGTGGTGGCCGACCTGGCACTCGGCGCCGGGACCGGGGTCGCCGTGGGTGCCGGGGCCGCCGTCGCGGTGCTCGGCGCCACCGCGACCGTCGTCAAGGTGACCGCCTCGCACCTGCCCGCCGCGAGCCGCAGCGCGGGGGCGCGGAGCCAGCCGGGCGGGCCCGAGCAGCTGCGGCTGCAGTGGCTGACCGCGCTGGAGGTGCGCGGGATCCGGCCGTTCCTGGACCAGCAGCGGGTGCTCGCGTCGAGCACCGGCACCTCGAAGAAGACGGCGGCGCCGCAGCTGCGGCGCACCGACAAGAGCGCGGCGGCGCGGCGCAGGAGCGTACTGGAGCAGTCGTTCGGTCAACTCCCGGTGCCGGAAGGCCCGTTCGCGGGCCGTCGGGCCGCCCTGTCGCGGATCGCGCAGTGGGTGCACGCGGCCCGCGCGAGCACCCAGACCCGGCCGACGGTGGTGGTGCTGCACGGGGCACCCGGGTCGGGGCGCACGACGCTGGCGGTGCGGGTGGCGCACGAGGTGCGGGACCAGTTCCGCGGGGCGTGCGTGGTGGACCTGCGCGGCGACCGGGCGGACGCGCCGCCGCTGACCACGCGGGACGCGCTGCTGCACCTGCTGAACCGGCTCGGCGCGCCGCGCGAGCAGTTGCTGTTCCGGGAGCGTTCGTCGCAGGAGCAGCAGGTCAAGCGGCTCAGCGAGCTGTACCACCAGCATCTGACCGGGCTTCCGGTGACGATCGTGCTCGACGACGCGGAGGACGCGCAGCAGGTGCGCACGCTCATCCCCGAGCGGTCCGACAGCCTCGTCGTGGTCACCTCCCGCAAGCCGCTCGAACTGGCCGAGGACACCCCGGCGTGGGTGCACCACCTGCCTGTGGAGGCGCTGGACGCGGCGGGCGCGGAGGAGCTGCTGCGGGAGGCCGCGGAGGACGCGTCCGGCCCGTACGACGCGGAATCCTCGGACGCCGTACGGGAGTTGTGCGGCGGCCTGCCCCTCGCGCTGCGGGTCGCGGGGTCCGCCATCGGCCCGCGGACGACCCGTCAGCTCGCCGCCGACCTGGCCGCGTACGGGCCCGTGGAGCCGGTCGAGCGGGTCCTGTGGCTGCGCTACACCGACCAGTCCGACACCGCCCGCCGGCTGCTGCGCCGGCTCGCGCTCGCGGGCCGGGCCTCGCTCGGCGCGGCCGCGGCGGCGGCGCTGCTGGCCACGGACGAGCAGGAGGCCACCCGGCACCTGTCGGCGCTGTCCCGCGCGGGCCTCGTCGACCACGTCCGGGGCAGCCGCTACCGGCTGCACGACCTGGTCCGCGTCTTCGCGCAGGCCCGCCTCGCCGACGAGGAGGAGCCGGCCGAGCGGACGGCGGCGCAGGAACGCCTGATCCAGAGCTACGCCGAGCTCGCCGACTCCGTGATCCGGCTGGTCGACGGCAACATGTCGACGCGGGCCGGCCAGATGGGCCCGCACGGCTTCACGTCGCTGGACGCGGCGCTGCGCTGGCTGGACGACGAGTCGAGCTTCATCACGGCGGCGCTCCGGCACGCGGAGGGCGTCAACCAGGACGCGGTGCTCGGCCTCCTCGGCGCCCTGTGCGACTACTGCCTGCTGCGCGGCGACCTCTACCGGCTCGGTGAGATCAGCGAGTTGACGCAGGCCATCGACCAGGGGCTGCTCGTGCGCTCGGTCCAGTGGCGCACGGGCATCGCCGCCCGCCAGCTCGGCGAGCTCGACAAGGCACGCACGACCCTGTCGTCGGTGGTCGACCTGTACCGCGAGGCGCACCACCGGGCGGGCGAGGCGCGGGCCCTGTGCTCGCTCGGCATCACCCTGCACCACCAGGGCCAACTCACCGAGGCCACGGCCCGGTTGAGGGAGGCGCTCGACCTGCAGACGACGCCGGAGACGAAGGGCGACCGCGGCTGGACGCTGCACGCGCTGGCGGCGGTCGAGCGCGACCGCGCGCACGTCGGCGAGTCCCTGGCGCTGCTGACCGACGCGCTCGCCCTGCACCGGGAGAACGAGTCGCTGCACGGCGAGGCGTGGGCGCACTTCCAGCTCGGCCAGCTGTGCCTGCGGATGGGCGACGTGCCGGGCGCGGACGAGCAGTTGAGGTCCGCGCTCGACCTGTACGGCCGCACGCGCGACGGCCGCGGCGAGGCCTGGGCGCTGACCCAGCTGGCCCGCGCCCGCCTCGTCGACGGCGACGCGTCGGCCGCCGTCGACGGGCTGCGCCAGGCGGCGTCCCGGCACCGCGACAACGAGGACGCGCGCGGCGAGGCCTGGACGTACTACTACCTGGGCCAGGCTCTGGAGGAGACCGGGAACCTGGACCAGGCGGTCCGTGAACTGGAGCGCTCGCGCACGATGTTCTCCCGGATGCGCGACGTCTACGGCCTGGCGTGCGCCCGCCACCACTCGGCGCGCGTCACCCGCGACCAGCGGGCCGCGCAGACCGGCTCGCTGCGCAACTCCGGCTTCGCCCGCCAGCTCCTGGTGGACGCCCGCGCCGACTTCCAGCGCATCGGCGTCGCGCACGGCGAGGCGTGGACCTGCCTGGAACTGGCGGTCGTGGACGCCGGCAACGCCCGGCTCCAGCAGGCGGTGACGCTCTGCGAGGAGGCGGCCGCGCTGTTTGCCTCGTACGGCGACCGGCGCGGTGAGGACTGGGCGACGTTCCTGCGCTGCACCCTCCTCCCGTACGCCTCCCCCGGCGGCTCGGAGGTCGGCGCCGCCGTCGCCCAGGAGGACCTCTCCCAGCTCACCCGCACCCCCAACCCCACCCGCGACGGCAAGCTCGACGACTACGTGGAGGCGTACCAGCTGCTCCTGGAGCGCGGCGTGGAACTGTCGGACGGCTGGCAGGCGTGGCGCCTCGGCATGGTGCCGAACCGGCATGCGCGGGACGTGATGGGGGTGGTGGTCGGCGCGGCCTGACGGCCCGCCCCGCACCCGGCAGCGGCCTGGCTCAGCCCCGCACCCGGTACTGGAGGTGCAGCACCCGGTCCCCGCGGACCACCACGTCCGGGTCCTCCAGGAGCCGCTGTCCCTCGGTCGCGCCGAAGTAGCGCTTGCCGGAGCCGAAGAAGACCGGGGCGACGTCCATCGCGACCACGTCGACCAGGCCGAGCGCGAAGGCCTGGCCGCCGATGTCGCCCGCCGTGATCGCCACGGCGCGGCCGGCCGCGAGGTCCTTGGCGAGGGCGACGGCCGCGGGGACGTCGGTGACGAAGTGGTAGTGGTCGGCCTCCGGGTGCCAGCCCTCGGGCCGGGGGCGGTGCGAGACCACGACGACGTGCTCACCGGCGGGCGGCCGCGCGTCCCAGCCGTCGGTGAGGTCGAAGAGGTGCCGGCCCATGATCGTCACGCCGAGGCCGTCCCACAGCGGCCGGGTGTACTCGGCGGAGGCCTTGGAGACCCGGAACCCGCCGTCGGCGTTGAGCGGCACGTCCCCGTTGCCGTACCAGTCGAAGAGCGGGCCCACCTGGTCGTCGGCATCGGCGATGAAGCCGTCGACGGAGACGACCGCGCGCATCAGTACAGGGCTCTCAGGAGTCATACCTGTACGACCCGGCGCGCCCGCGAAACTCATCGCGGGCGCGGCGGGCCCTCGGCTTCAGGGGTCAGGAACCCTGCCGGGCGGACTTCCCGGCGTCGGCGCCCACCGGCTCCTGGTCGGCCGACTTCTCCTTGAAGTCGACCTTGCCCATGTGCCGGTTCATCGACTTCATCAGGCCCCAGACGGCCAGCGCCATCACCGCGAAGACGATGAAGCCGAGAACACCCGGAGTCACCTTGTTCTCGTCGACCTCCTTGGCGGCAAGGGGGACGAGATGGGTCATTGCCAGATTCGCGTTCACATCAGGCATTGTGACGGACGCCCGCGAAGAGGTCGTCCTCGGGGAGGGAGGTATCGACGAGCGACTTCGCGAGCTCGTACTCCTCGGTCGGCCAGACCGCCCGCTGGATCTCCATCGGCACCCGGAACCAGCCGCCGTCCGGGTCGATCTGCGTGGCGTGCGCGATCAGCGCCTTGTCCCGGATCTCGTAGAAGTCGGCGCACGGAACGTGCGTGGTCAGCGTGCGCTCGACCCGCTCGAACTCGTCCCAGCGCTTCAGCCAGTCCGCGTACGGCGACTCCAGGCCGCGCTCGATCATCGCGTGGTGCAGCGCCTCGGTGCGCGGCCGGTTGAAGCCCTGGTTGTAGTAGAGCTTCGACGGCTGGAAGGCCGGGCCGAACTCGGCCTCGGGGTACTTCTCGGCGTCGGCCGCGCCCTCGAAGGCCACCATCGTGATCTTGTGGGTCATGATGTGGTCGGGGTGCGGGTAGCCGCCGTTCTCGTCGTACGTCGTGATGACCTGCGGGCGGAACGAGCGGATCTGCCGGACCAGCTCACCGGCCGCCTTGTCGACGTCCTCCAGCGCGAAGCAGCCCTCGGGCAGCGGCGGCAGCGGGTCGCCCTCCGGCAGCCCCGAGTCGACGAATCCGAGCCATTCCTGGCTGACCCCGAGGATCTCGCGGGCCTCGTCCATCTCCTTCTTGCGCACCTCGTGGATGTGCTCCTCGATGTACCTGTCGCCCTGGAGCTTCGGGTTGAGGATGGAGCCGCGCTCCCCGCCCGTGCAGGTGACGACCAGCACGTCCACCCCCTCGGACACGTACTTGGCCATGGTGGCCGCACCCTTCGACGATTCGTCGTCGGGGTGGGCGTGAACGGCCATCAGTCGCAGCTGCTCAGACAAGACAAGATCCTCTTGAGATATGGCGCCCTGGGTTCATCCGGCGCAATGGGCGGCTTCTATAGTGACCGAACCGGGGGGCGGAAAATTCCGGTGCCCGGATGTTGGCGGGCGATGTGAGAGGAACTGGCCGATGAGCGCCGTGCAGCAGCTGCCCGAGGACCGATACGGATCCTCGCGCTCCGCCGACGCCCGCGCCGACCGCAAGCTGAGGATCGCCGCGATCGTGCTGGGCACGCTCTTCGCGGGGCTGATGATCTGGTTCGGCTGGTACTACGTCGTCGCGAACAAGTTCAGCGGCGAGGTCATCGCCTTCAAGACCTACGACGACAAGGTCAGCATCCACCTGGAGATCCGCAAGGACACCGACGCCAGCGGCTACTGCACGATCCGCTCGCAGACCGCCGAAGGCGCCGAGGTGGGCCGCGCCGACTTCCGCTTCGACCAGAAGCAGGACCGGATCGACAAGGTCGTGACGTTGCGCACGACGGGCGGCAAGGGCACGACGGCGGAGCTCGTCGGCTGCCACGCCGACTGAACACTCCCGCGTTCACTCTCGGAACATCGGGGCTGACCTGCCCTGACGCAAATCTGATGCCTTATGTCCTCCCCCTTTGACCGCTGAATTGTTAGGCTCGTGGTTTCGCCCACCCACAAGGGAACATCCTTCTGGGTAGGGCGATGCTTTGTATTCCCAGTACCTACGAGGAGCGACCTGTGACCCAGACCAGCGAAGACGTCACCTGGCTGACGCAGGAGGCGTACACCAAGCTCAAGGACGAGCTGGCGTACCTGTCTGGTCCCGCGCGCGAGGAAGTCACGCAGAAGATTGCGGCGGCGCGCGAGGAGGGCGACCTGCGGGAGAACGGCGGGTACCACGCGGCCAAGGAGGAGCAGGGCAAGCAGGAGCTCCGCATCCGCCAGCTGACCCAGCTCCTGGAGAAGGCCAAGGTCGGCGAGGCGCCGGCCGACGACGGCGTGGTGGAGCCCGGCATGGTCGTCACCATCGCCTTCGACGGCGACGAGGACGACACCGTGACCTTCCTGCTGGCCTCGCGTGAGTACGCCAGCTCGGACATCGAGACGTACTCGCCGCAGTCGCCGCTCGGCACGGGCGTGAACGGCAAGAAGGTCGGTGACGACGCCCAGTACGAGCTGCCGAACGGCAAGTTCGCCTCGGTGAAGATCCTCAAGGCCCAGCCGTACTCCGGCTGACCCCGCACCGTCCCGAGAGCCCCGGAGCAAGCCGCTCCGGGGCTCTCGTGCGTCCGGGTCAGGCCGCCTTGCGGTACTTGCGGACCGCGAGCGTCCGGAACACCGCGATGATGATCACGGACCAGATCAGCGAGGCCCACACCGGGTGCTCCATCGGCCAGGCGCCGGTCACCGACTTCGGCACCCCGTCGATCGTGTTGCCGAACAGTTCGCGGGCCGCCGCCACCGTGGCGCTGAAGGGGTTCCACTCCGCCACGTACTGGAGGAACTTCGGCATGCCGTTGACCGGGACGAAGGCGTTCGAGATGAACGTCAGCGGGAAGAGCCAGATCAGGCCGCCCGACGTCGCCGCCTCCGGGGTGCGCACGGACAGGCCGATCAGGGCGCCGATCCAGGTGAACGCGTACCCGAGCAGCAGGAGCAGGCCGAAGCCGCCGAGCACCTCGCCGATGTTCGTGTGGGTGCGCCAGCCCACGAGCAGGGCCACGATCGCGAGGACGGCCAGCGTGACCGCCGTCTGCACGAGGTCGGCGAGCGTCCGGCCGGTCAGGACGGCACCGCGCGCCATGGGCAGTGAGCGGAACCGGTCGATCAGGCCCTTGTGCATGTCGTCCGCGATGCCCGCGCCCGCACCCGCGGTGGCGAAGGTGACCGTCTGGGCGAAGATGCCCGCCATCAGGAATTCCTTGTACGCGCTCGAACTGACGCCCGCGCCCGGAATGGCGATCGACCCGCCGAAGACGTACGTGAACAGGACCACGAACATCACCGGCTGGATGACCCCGAACAGGATCATCTCGGGGATCCGGGTCATCCGGATCAGGTTCCGCTTGGCGACGACCAGGGAGTCCCGGACGGACTGGCCGATGCCGCCGGCCGGCCGCGGGGCGGCGGGCCTCGGGGTGTCGGTGACGGCGGTCATGTCGCGGCCTCCACGCTCTCGTCGCTCTCGTCGCTCTCGTCGTCGGACTGCTCGGCCAGGTGGCCCGTCAGCGAGATGAACACGTCGTCGAGGGTCGGCCGGCGCAGGCCGATGTCGTCGATCTCGATGCCGCGCGCGTCCAGGTCGCGGATGACCTCCGCGAGGAGCTTCGCGCCGCCGGTGACCGGGACGGTCAGCTTGCGGGTGTGCTGCTCGACCGTGGTCTCGCCCTTGCCGAGGCCCGCCAGCACCTCGCGGGCGGCGCCGATGTGCTCGCGCTCGTGCACGACGACCTCGACGCGCTCGCCGCCGGTCTGCGCCTTGAGCTGGTCGGAGGTGCCGCGGGCGATGACGCGGCCGTGGTCGACGACGCAGATGTCGTGCGCCAGGTGGTCGGCCTCTTCGAGGTACTGCGTGGTCAGCAGCAGCGTCGTGCCGCCCGCCACCAGCTCCTGGATGACCTCCCACAGCTGCTGGCGGTTGCGCGGGTCGAGGCCCGTGGTCGGCTCGTCCATGAACATCACGGGCGGCGAGACGACGAGCGCGGCCGCGAGGTCGAGGCGGCGGCGCATGCCTCCGGAGTACGTCTTGGAGGGGCGGTCGGCGGCGTCCGCGAGATTGAACCGCTCCAGCAACTCGGCCGCGCGGGCCTTCGCCTCCTTGGCCCTCATCTGGTAGAGCTGGCCGACCATCTGCAGGTTCTCCCGGCCCGTCAGATACTCGTCGACCGCGGCGAACTGGCCGGACAGGCCGATCGAGCGCCGCACCTCGTTCGGATTCTTCAGTACGTCGATGCCCGCGACGACCGCCTTGCCGCTGTCCGGCGTGAGCAGGGTCGTCAGACAGCGCACCGCCGTGGTCTTGCCCGCGCCGTTCGGCCCGAGCAGGCCGAGGACGGTGCCCTCCGGTACATCCAGATCGACGCCGTCCAGCGCCTTGACGTCGCCGAAGGTCTTCACCAGACCTTCGGCATGGATCGCGCCTGGCATGTGGGTCCCCCAGTGGTGGGTGAGTTGCCTAACTGCCTCGTCCGACTGCTTCCCGTACGGCCTTACGTGGAGAAAGTCTAGATTTGCCGGATTGCGAATGCCCGGCGAAGGGTGATGCGCGCCACACCGTATCGCGATGTATCGCGTATCGGCAACGGATTACTCGATGACCGTGTAGCCCGCCTCGCGCAGGGCCGCGCCGACCTCGGCGCAGTGCGCGGGACCCTTGGTCTCCAGGTGCAGCTCCACCTCCGCCTCCGTGAGCCCGAGCCGCGGGTCGGTCCTGACGTGGCTCACGTCCAGCACATTGGCATCCGCCACTGACAACACCCCGAGGAGCGTGGCCAGGGCGCCGGGCCGGTCCGTCAGCCGCAGCCGCAGCGACAGGTAGCGGCCCGCGGCGGCCATGCCGTGGGTGAGGACGCGCTGCATCAGGAGCGGGTCGACGTTGCCCCCGGACAGCAGCGCGACGACCGGGCCCTCGAAGCCCGTCGGATCGCTCAGGAGGGCCGCCACGGGGCTCGCGCCGGCCGGCTCGACGACCAGCTTCGCGCGCTCGAGACAGAGCAGCAGAGCGCTGGACAGGGCGTCCTCGGACACCGTGCGGACCTCGTCGACGAGGTCCTCGACGAGCCGGAACGGGACGTCGCCGGGCCGCCCCACCTTGATGCCGTCGGCCATCGTCGACGGCTGCGTGATCGACACCGGCCGGCCGGCCGCCAGCGACGGCGGGTACGCGGCCGCGCCCGCCGCCTGCACCCCGATCACCTTCACGTCGGGGCGCAGCGCCTTCACGGCGACCGCGATACCGGCCGCGAGCCCGCCGCCGCCGATGCCGAGGACGATCGTGCGCACCTCGGGGCACTGCTCCAGGATCTCCAGGCCGAGCGTGCCCTGCCCCGCGACGACGTCCGGATGGTCGAAGGGGTGGATGAAGACCGCGCCGGTCCGCTCCGCGTACTCCTGCGCCGCGGCCAGCGTCTCGTCCACGACCTGCCCGTGCAGCCGCACCTCGGCGCCGTAGTCCCGGGTCGCGGCGACCTTCGGCAGGGGCGCGCCGACGGGCATGAACACCGTGGAGCGCACGCCGAGGAGTGAGGAGGCCAGGGCCACTCCCTGCGCGTGGTTGCCCGCGCTCGCGGCCACCACTCCGGCGGCCCGCTCCTCCGGCAGCAGCCCCGCGATCCGCACGTAGGCGCCGCGCAGCTTGAAGGAACCGGTCCGCTGGAGGTTCTCGCACTTGAGGTGGACGGGCGTACCGACCAGCTGGGAGAGGTGATGGCTGTGCGCCATCGTTGTCACCCGCGCCACTCCGGAGAGCATCTTCTGGGCGCCGCGTACGTCGTCCAGGGTGACGGCCGGCAAGGAGTCAGACGCGCTGTAGCTCATGACGGAAGTCTTGCAGCTCACGGCACACGTCTCTCGGTATGTTCACGCTCCGAGACCGGATTGCGCACGGCCGGTACGGCCAGCGCTTTCGCCGCGTACCCTGTGGGCCAATCTCGTTATTCAGTGCAATCCACCACCCACGCATGAAGTGAGCCCCCGGCCATGCCCACACCCCAGGAAACGATGGACATGACGACCGCCGGCGACACCGGCCTCCTCGACACGCTGCAGCACGAGGTGGCGGTCTTCGCCCGTCGCGCCGAACAGACCCGGCTCGGCGGGGTCGGGCAGGTGCGCAACTCGATGGACCGAGCCGCGTACCTGCTGCTCAACCGCCTCGACAAGGAAGGCCCGATGGGCGTCAAGGCGCTCGCCGCGAGCATGGGCATCGACTCCTCGACGGTCACGCGTCAGGTCGCCCCGCTCGTCGACACCGGCCTCGTCAAGCGCACGTCCCATCCCGAGGACGGCCGGGCCGTGGTGCTCCAGCTCTCGCCGCGCGGCCTGTCCCGGCTCGACGAAGTGCGCTCGTCCAGGCGGGAACTGATGGCGCAGTTGACGCAGGAGTGGGAGCCGGCGGAGCGCGAGCAGTTCTGTGCGCTCCTCACGCGCTTCAACACCGCGCTCTCGGCCCGCCAGTCCGGCCAGCCGGCGCCGTCGGCCGAGTCCTGACGACCGTACGTTCCCACGGCCGCGGCTCCCACCTCTTGACCAGGGAGCCGCGGCCGGGCCTGATATGAAGCGTGCGCGAACGGCAGGCGTCGAGGAACGCCCGCCGGGCCCGTGAGTTCGAGGCGTTCGTCGCGGGCGCGGCAGGGCGGCTGCTGCATGCCGCCACACTGCTGACCGCGGAACCGCCGGACGACTGCCCGCGCGCACAGAAGCTGCTCACGGCCGCCCTCGCCCGTACGTATGCCTCCTGGGACCGTCTCCGGGGGGAGGATCCCTACGACTGCGCCCGCAAGGACCTGGCCGTCCGCTTCGCGCGCGGCTCCTGGCACCACCACCGCGGGCGCGGCGGCGTGCTGGCGCACCTGACGGCGCAGGAGCGGGTCGTCCTGGTCCTCAGGCTCTTCGAGGGCGTCGGCGAGGAGCAGGCGGCGGCGCTGCTCGGGCTGCCCGTGGAGCGGGTGAGCGCCCTGCACGCGCGGGCCGTCGCGCTCGTCCTGCACCCACCGCGCGGCCCCGCCCCGTCCGCACCGCTGCACGGGGCGGCCTCGGCATGAGCCTTCAGGAGCGCCAGGAAGCGGCGGTACGCGCGGTGCTGGACGCCGCGCCGCCACCCGTGGTCCCGCCCGAGCTGGGCGCCGAGGCACTGCGCAGGGGCGGCCGGGCGCTGCGGCGCCGGCGGATCGCGCGGCGCGCGCTCTTGTTCCTGCTGGGCGTGGCGGTGGTGGCGTTCGTGGTGTGGGCGACGATGGCCAGGCCGTGGGTGGAGCCGCCGTCGAAGACGACTCCACCACTGACCGGCTGGTGAACTCCCGTACGGGCGACGGGAGTTACTTGCCTTCGAGGGCCTGCTGCAGGTCGGCGAGCAGATCGTCGGCCGACTCGATGCCCACGGACAGGCGGACCAGGTCGGCGGGCACCTCCAGGGCGGAGCCCGCGACGGAGGCGTGCGTCATGCGGCCCGGGTGCTCGATGAGGGACTCGACGCCGCCGAGGGACTCGCCGAGCGTGAACAGCTGCGCGCGGTTGCAGACCTCGACGGCCGCCTCCTCGCCGCCCTCCACCTGGAAGGAGATCATTCCGCCGAACGCCTTCATCTGCTTGGCGGCGATCTCGTGGCCCGGGTGCTCCGGCAGGCCCGGGTAGAGGACCTTCGTGACCCGCGGGTGGCGGGTGAGCATGTCGGCGACGCGGGTGGCGTTCTCGCTGTGCCGGTCCATGCGGACGGGCAGCGTCTTGATGCCGCGCAGCACGAGCCAGGAGTCGAAGGGGCCCGCGACGGCGCCCATGGCGTTCTGGTGGAAGGCGAGGTCGTCGCCGAGCGCGTCGTCGCCGACGATCAGCGCGCCGCCGACGACGTCCGAGTGGCCGCCCATGTACTTCGTCATCGAGTGCACGACGACGTCCGCGCCGAGCGCGAGCGGCTGCTGGAGGTAGGGGCTGGCGAAGGTGTTGTCGACGACGAGGCGGGCCCCGGCCTCGCGCGCCACCTGGGCGACGGCGGCGATGTCGGTGATCCCGAGCAGCGGGTTCGACGGCGTCTCGACCCACACGACCTTCGTCCTCGGGGTGAGCGCGGCGCGCACGGAGTCGACGTCGCTCGTGTCGGCGACGGACCACTCGACACCCCACCTCGACACGACCTTGGCGAACAGGCGGAACGTGCCGCCGTACGCGTCGTTCGGGATGACCACGTGGTCGCCCGGGCCGAGCAGCGTCCGCAGGAGGCAGTCCTCGGCGGCCAGGCCCGAGGCGAAGGCCAGGCCGCGCCTGCCGCCTTCGAGAGCGGCGAGGTTCTCTTCGAGGGCGGTACGGGTCGGGTTGGCGCTGCGGCTGTACTCGTAGCCGCCGCGCAGGCCGCCGACGCCGTCCTGCTTGTACGTCGAGACCTGGTAGATCGGGGGGACGACGGCGCCGGTGACGGGATCGGCCGTGTTGCCGGCGTGGATGGCGGTGGTCTCGAACCCACGGGGTCCGGACTGGCTGTGGTGCGTGTCGCTCATGTCGCCCGAGACTAGTGCGCCGAAGCGTCGTCGCCACCTCGGTTAGCTTTGTAGGCATGGGAATTCTCTGGGGGCTCATGGCCGTGCTGATGATCGTCTGGGTGGTGATGCTGCGCCGCCGGGGCGGGATCAGGCAGGTCGCCCCCGGGTCCCCGGACGCGGCTGACCCGGCGGACTACGGTTTCGTGCGCCAGGAGGACCTGGACGTCCGGCTGCCGGGCCCCGACCAGGACCTCCTGGACGTGATGGCCGTCGTGCAGCGCAATCAGGACTTCACGGCCGCGTCACAGTTGCTGGCCGGGACCGGCAAGGAGACCGAGGCCCGGTGGGAGCGGGTGCAGGCGATCGCCGGCGCCGCCGCCCTGGAGATGCAGCAGACGCCGCGGCTCGGCGCCGGGTGGCTGCACGCCTGGCGGTCGCAGCAGCCCAAGGACGCGGGCGGGGCGCAGGTCTTCGCCGAGTTCCTGGTGCAGCAGGCCTGGCGCAGCGGCGGCACCGAGGACGAGCAGCGGATCATCCTGGAGGAGGCGCGCGGCGCGTGCGAGCAGGCGGCGCTGCTCGCCCCCGGTGACCCGGTCCCGCACATCACGCAGCTCGCGGTGGCCCGCGGCCTCGGGTACGCGCAGCACGAGTTCGAGCAGCTGTGGCTGAAGATCCTGGACACCGCCCCCGGGCACATGGGCGCGCACCTGGCGGGCCTGCGCTACTGGACGGAGAAGTGGCACGGCTCGCGCGACGAGGCGTTCGCGTTCGCCGAGGCCGCCGCGGCCCGCGCCCCGCGCGGCTCCCTGCTCCCCGCGCTCCCCCTCTTCGCGCTGTACGAGCACATGCCCGACCTGAACCTCGTGCGCGGCTTCTACGAGAGCGAGGTCGTCACGAAGGCGCTGCACGGCGCCCTGTTCGCGGTGAACGCGGCCCGCCCCGACGACCCGATGCTGTCCCACGTGCGCCACCTGCTGCTCTTCTTCCTGGTCCGCGCCGAGCGCTGGTCCGAGGCGATGGCGCAGCTGGTGCGGGTGGACGGCCACATCGGCGCGATCCCGTGGACCGCCGAGGCCGACCCGGCCGCGTCGTACGCGGTGTACCGGGCGCTCGCGGTGGCCGGTTACGAGGCGAACGGCGGGAGCCCGGCGACGCTGCGGCACTGACGGCGGCGGTGGAATCCGGGGCGGCCGGGCGGGCGTTGTCCGTACTGACGTCAACGCCCCGGAGGCCCCACCCATGTCCCTGTCCGGCCGCATCCCGGCCCTGCCGACCCGCGACCAGGCCCTGCGCGGCCGCCCCGAGCCCGAGTTCACGGTGCCCGGCCGCCACACGGTCCTGGGCCACCCGCTGCTCGGCCCGTACCCCGAGGGCCTGGCGGTCGCCGACTTCGCCCTGGGCTGCTTCTGGGGCGCCGAGCGCGCCTTCTGGCGGACGCCCGGCGTGTGGACGACCCTCGTCGGCTACCAGGGCGGCTACACCGAGAACCCCGTCTACGAAGAGGTCTGCTCGGGCCTGACGGGCCACGCGGAGACGGTCCGCGTGGTCCACGACCCGTCCGTCGTCTCGTACGAGCAGCTGCTGAAGGTCTTCTGGGAGAACCACGACCCGACCCAGGGCTTCCGCCAGGGCCACGACGTGGGCACCCAGTACCGCTCCGCGCTCCACACCCACACCCCCGAACAGGCCGCCACGGCCGAGGCCTCCCGCGCGGCCTACCAGAAGGCCCTGACGGCCTCGGGCCACGGCACGATCAGAACGGAACTGCTCCCGGCCCAGGACCGCCCGTTCTACCCCGCGGAGGCCCACCACCAGCAGTACCTGGACAAGAACCCCGGCGGCTACTGCGGGATCGGCGGCACGGGGGTGTCGTGTCCGGTGGGGGTGGGGCGGGCGGAGAGCTGAGGCGTCCTCGGGGCGCGGCGGCTCCCGCGCCGGTCCCCGTGCGCCGTCAGTGCCGGTCTCAGAACCGGCTCCCACGCGCAACCGTCACCAGTCGGCCGACAGAAGCGCGCTTTCGGCCAAGATCTCTGTCCCCCGCGTCGCGGCGCTCAGGATTCGCCACCATTCCTGCATGGCGACTTCGGGGGCGCGTGGCAAGCGGTGGGGTGGACTGGGCCAGTGGTGGGGTGTGCTGGCAGGCGCTCTCCTGATCGCGGCATGGATCAACTCGGCGGCGGGTCCGGCCGTGGTGGCGGGCCTCTCCGCCGCCGTGCTCCTGTGGTGCTTCTTCCAGGCACCGGTGACCTGCGGTGCCGCCGTACGGGGTCGCGCTGACGGATGCCGCAACAACGCTGCGGGGCTCCTGCTGGGGTGTCACATCCGCCAGCACCGCTGGCAGAAGCTGAAGATGCTGATCCTCCGCCGTCAACTGCGCGCGTTCTGCTCCGGATTGTTCTCGGACGGCAAGGCGGCGATCGTCACGCTGGCCGGCCTCGGGAGCTTCGTCTCCGGACTCGTGGCGCTCGTCCCGGGCGTCGTGGTCCACTGAGCCGAGGCCGGCACACGCCGGGATCTACTCCACCTCGATCCCGTGGTCCCGGACCAGTTGCTCCAGACCACCCTCGTAGCCCTTGCCTCCCAGGACGAAATCCCAGTCCCCGTTCGGCCTGCGCCGGAAGGAACCGAGGACCAGGGCCGTCTCGCGTGGCCGGCCGTCCGACACCTCGAGGCGTCCGAGCTCGGACAGCGCGGGATCGAGCAGCCGTATCGCCGCGTTGGTGAAGCCCGACAGGTCGGCCGCCGGGTCGGTCTCCGGATCGATGGCGGCGACGAGCACCAGGCGATCCGCCGTGTCCGGCAACGAGTCGAAGGAAACGCGGAGCGCAGCCTTGTCCGGAGGCGTCGCCGCCAGCATGTGCACCGCGTCGTCGGGCGTGCGGTGGTTGTTGAAGAAGACGAAGTGGTCGTCGCTGAGAACCTGGTGGCCGCGGCAGACGAGTGCGCACACGTCGAGCTGGACGTCGCCGTCCCAACTCATGCCCAGCACGTTGTAGTCATCGGGCAGCCGGGGCTCCGGATCGGTCGGACCCGGGGGTGCGGCGCTCACACGGCCCCCCTCCCCCAGCCGCCCGGCGAGCCCGTGCCGGTGCAGCAGGTCCACGAGTTCGGGCCCGGGGATCAGCTCCAGCGGCTTGCCGTTGGCGAAGGCGTGCGAGCCGGGACCGAACCCCGACGTGGTGACCAGCACGCCCTTGTTGGCACCCGCGTCCTGGACGGTCCCGTACAGGTCCCGTACCGCGGTGGGCGGAACGGTGCTGCGATAGCGCTTCACCTGCACGACTATCTTGCCGCCGCGGATCGGTGTGGGGTCCAGCGCGTCGACGTCCACTCCGCCGTCGTTCGAACGCTGGGTGGTGACCGCCTGCATCCCCATGGCCCGGAAGAGGTCCGCCACGAGCGACTCGAAGGCGATCGGGTCCATCTCGAAGAGGTCGGGTTCGTCGTCGCTGCCGTGGGTGACGACGCGATTGCCGACGTCGCGCGGCCGGCGTCCCGGCCGTACCGCGGTGAGCTGGTCGGGCCGTGCCGCGAGCTGCCCCCGCAGGGCCTCGGTCAGACAGCTGACCGCATCGACCTGCGCGAGGTGCAGATCCGCGAACGCGGATCGCGAGACCATGGCGGTCACCAGGAATATCTCGCCGCGCCGCCCCGTCGCCGGATCGGGTTCGTCCACGAAGCCGTTGAACACCACGGACTCGAGGGCCGCGAACTCGTCGGCAGCGAAGAGTTCGTGCAGGACGAGCAGCGCACACTGCGCGAGCACTTCTCGGTACAGCGCACGCCGCTGGGTCACCGGACGCGGCGTCTCCTTGTCCTGGTCCAGCGAGGCCACGTAGCGCACGGACTTCGTCTCGGGAACGACGCCCAGGCCCGGCAACTCCCAGTCCAGCACGAGCTGTTGCGCCGCCGCGTCGTAGGCAGCCGCGATCTGCCGGGGGAAGCCGTCCGGCCATGCCCGTGAGGCGTAGAGCGCGGCGGAGAAATACTCGACCACGGCGCCGGGATCCTTGCGCCTGACGCCGTCGACCACCTGCGCGATGCCGGCATTGTGCCGGCGTACGTCCGAGAGCTGGCTCTCGGCCCACTGCGCGTACTCCCGCTGATAGTCAGCGAGTTGCTGCCGGCGCCGGGTTTCGGCGGCCTGTGCGGCCTGCCGGTCCCGCTCGAAGCGGGCCTGCGCCTCGGCCTGCGCCTGCGCACGTCGCTGGGCGGTCCAGCCGCCCTGCGACTGGTACTGGTGCGGCTGAGGCATGGGCACGGGCTGCGCGAGCGCCCCGGCCGAGAACGGCGGCACTTCCTCGGCACGCATCAGCGAAGCCAGCTGGAACGCCGGGGCCCGGGAACCGGCAGTCAGCAGGCCCTGTAGCGCGGCCACCTGCGCCTCCAGTTGCTCGGTGCGGTGCCGCGCCTCCGCCTGCCGGAACTCCCGCTGACTCTGCGCGGCCCGCCGTTGATACGCGCGGGCCCCCTGCGCCTCCTGGCTGCGCCGCCTGGCGTCGGCCGCCGACTGACGTTGTTGCTGACGCTGCATCTCGGCCCAGACCCCGACAAGACCGGTGGAACGACGACTCATGCGCTGCTTGCCCTCCCCAGGACACCGGCACCGCCGAACTCACTGGTCGCCCCCCACAGCGGGCAGTTCGGGAAAGACATTCGGTCACCGGAGACTCTCCTCACATCAACTTGCCAGAGGCAACTCGTCTCGGCCATGGCTCTGCACGAACACGACGCACCGGCCTCGCGGAAATCCGGTGGCCGAGCCCACCCCCATCGCCCCACCCTGGACGGCATGGCAGCGAGCAACCGCGAGATCCGGGCCGCGTACACGGACTCCACGATCACCGTCTACCAGGCCTACCGGCCGGAGATCGGGCTGGCCGCCGCGCGGGGCGGGCGGTTTCCTGAGGTCTGGAAGCGGGACCGGATGACGTGGGTCAAGCCGTCGTTCCTGTGGATGATGTACCGCTGCGGCTGGGCGGAGAAGGCCGGGCAGGAGGTCGTGCTGGCCGTGGAGATCGCGCGGGACGGGTTCGAGTGGGCGCTGCGGCACGCGTGCCTGTCGAGCTACACGCGCGGGGTGCACTCCGACCGGGCGTCCTGGCAGCGGGAGTTGAAGCGCGCCCCGGCCCGCGTCCAGTGGGACCCGGAGCGGGACCTGCACCTGCGGCCGCTGCCGTACCGGTCGTTGCAGCTCGGGCTGGCCGGGGAGGCGGTGCGGCGGTACGCGGACGAGTGGACGGTGTCGATCAGGGACGTGACGCCACTGGCCCGCGAGGTCCACGGGGCCGTTGCCGCGGGCGAGTTGGAGAGGGCGGGGCGGCTGCTTCCGGTGGAGCGGGTGTATCCGGCCGTGCCGGCCGGGGCACTCAACCTGCCGTGAGGATCTCCAGGTTGTGGCCGTTCGGGTCGTCGAAGTAGACGGCCCTGGCGCGGCCGCGCACGCGGATCTCGCCCGGGGTCCGGTGGTGCGGGTCCGACCAGTACGGGAGGTCCGCCGCCTCGATGCGGGTCAGGATCGCGTCGAACTCCTGGTCCGTGACCTGGAAAGCGTAGTGCTGGGGGGTGATCGTGGCAGGGAGTTCGGTGTCGTCGATCTCGCGGTCGTAGTAGTCGAGCGTGACGCCGTTCGCGACCTCGACCGGGGTGAACGGGCCGTCCGGTGGGCCCACTCGGAGTCCGAGGATGTCGGCCAGGAAACGGGCGGACGCCTCCTGGTCGTGGGCGGCGACGATGGTGTGGTTCAGCTGTACGGGCATCGCGTGGCCTCCTTCGAGTGCGCGGGTACGTGGGGCCACGCTATGAAGGCCGGGCGGGTGGGCGCATCCGGCTTGCGACGCAGGGGAGTTGGACCTTGGGACTAGTTCTCGGGGGCCGTCGCGGAGCGTATCGCCGCCGCCGTGCGCGTCGCGTCGTAGGCGGCCGGGACGCCCTCCAGGAAGACGAGTTCGCCGGGCATGTGCTCGGTGCGCAGCGGGAGGATCTCCTGGTAGGCGGGGGACGCGTACCAGGCGTGGGCCGCCGCCAGGTCGGGGAACTCCACCATGACGATGTCGCCGAGGCGCTCGCCCTCGACCCACTCGCCGGGGCGGCCGGGGCCGTGCACCAGGAAGCGGCCGCCGAACGGTTCGAAGGTGGACTGGACGCGTTCGATGTAGGTGACGACGTCCGGGTGCACGGTGGCGGTGGGGCGGAGTACGGCGATGACGTAGGCGGTCATGAGCGAGCCCTCCTCGGGGTCCGGCGGGTACGTGAGTGATCCTGCCGGAGCCCGGGGAGGGCGTCGATTACGTGTCAGGTCATGCGCCTGACGCGGGCCCGCTCAGATCGTCGCGGTGTCGATCACGAAGCGGTAGCGGACGTCCGAGGCGAGGACGCGCTCGTACGCCTCGTTGATCCGGCTCGCCTCGATGAGCTCGATCTCGGCGCCCAGGCCGTGCTCGGCGCAGAAGTCGAGCATCTCCTGGGTCTCGGCGATGCCGCCGATCATCGAACCGGCGAGGGTCTTGTCGCCGCCGATGAGGGAGAAGAGGTTGAGCGCGATGGGCTCCTCGGGGGCGCCGACGTTCACCAGCGCGCCGCCCGTCCTCAGAAGGCTCAGGTACGCGCCGAAGTCCAGCGGGGCCGAGACCGTGGAGAGGATCACGTCGAACGTGCCGGCCAGGTCCTTGAAGGTCTGCTCGTCACTGGTCGCGTAGTAGTGGTCGGCGCCCAGCTTGAGGCCGTCGTCCTTCTTGCGCAGCGACTGCGAGAGGACGGTGACCTCCGCGCCGAGCGCGTGCGCGATCTTGACGCCCATGTGGCCGAGGCCGCCGAGGCCGATCACGGCGACCTTCTTGCCGGGGCCCGCGCCCCAGCGCTTGAGCGGGGAGTACGTGGTGATGCCGGCGCACAGCAGCGGGGCCGCCACGTCCAGCGACAGGCCGTCGGGGATGCGGACCGTGAAGGCCTCGTCGACGACGACCTTCTGCGAGTAGCCGCCGTAGGTGGGCTCGCCGTCCTTGCCGACGGAGTTGTACGTGCCGACGTTCCCACGGACGCAGTGCTGCTCCTGCCCGGCCAGGCAGTTCTCGCACTCGCGGCAGGAGTCGACCATGCAGCCGACGCCGACCCGGTCGCCGACCCGGAACTTGGTGACGCCGGAGCCGACCTCGGAGACGACACCCGCGATCTCGTGGCCGGGCACCATCGGGAAGATGGCCTCGCCCCAGCCCTCGGTGGCCTGGTGGATGTCGGAGTGGCAGATCCCGGCGAACTTGATGTCGATCAGTACGTCGTGCTCGCCGACCGTGCGGCGCTCGATGGTGGTGCGCTCCAGCGGAGCCTTGGCGCTGGGCGCGGCGTATGCGGCAACAGTCGTGGTCATGGTCACCAGCGTGCCGGACCCGGGCACGTTCACCCAGGTCACCGCTTTGCGTACGTCCAGTGGTCCTACTACTGGCGGGGTCAGGCTCCTGGTCGTACGAACGGGAATACTGGAAGCCATGGACGACAACCCGACCCCGGCCGACGGCCTCGACCGCCGCGCCGAGCTCAGCGAGTTCCTGCGCTCCCGGCGTGCCCGGCTCCAGCCGGAGGACGTGGGGATCGCCCCGATGGGGCGGCACCGGCGGGTGCCGGGGCTGCGCCGCGAGGAGCTGGCGCAGCTGGCCGGGGTCTCGGTGGCGTACTACACGCGGCTGGAGCAGGGCAACGGGCGGAACGTGTCGGCGGAGGTGCTCGACTCGATCGCGCGCGCCCTGCGGCTGAGCGAGACGGAGCACGCGCACCTGACGCACCTCGCGAAGCCGAAGCAGCAGCGCAAGCGGCACCGGGCGCCCAGGCGGCAGCAGGTGCGTCCCGCGCTGCAGCAGCTCCTCGACTCGGTGGAGGCCGTGCCCGCGTACATCGGCGGGGCGCGCTCGGAGATCCTCGCCTGGAACCGGATGGCGGCGGCGCTCTTCGGCGACTGGGGCAGGCTGCCGCCGGCCGAGCGGAACTGGGCGCGGCTGACGTTCCTGAACCCGGACTACCGGGAGCTGTTCCGGGACTGGGAGCAGAAGGCGTCGGACATGGTCAGCTATCTGCGGCTGTACGCGGGCCAGCACCCGGACGACCCGGACCTGTCGGCGCTCGTCGGTGAACTCTCCGTCAAGAGCGACGAGTTCCGGCGGCTGTGGGCCACGCACGACGTGAAGGAGAAGGGCCACGGCGTGAAGCGGATGCGGCACCCGTTGGTCGGTGAGCTGACGCTGAACTACGAGACGCTGCACCTGCCGGACGACGACGGACAGTTCCTGTCCGTGTACCACGCGGAACCGGGGTCGCCGTCGGCCGAGGCGTTGCGGCTGCTGGCGAGCTGGGGCACGGACGCGGTCCGGGCGGGCAGCGAGGCGCCGCGCGCCTGAGACCGGGCTCCCGGGTGACCTGGACTCCGAGCACCCCAGGGGCGCGAGGAACTGCGCGACCAGCCACGACGGCGCTGAAGCCTTGGGGCTCCGCCCCAAACCCCGCTGCTCAATCGCCGCAGAGGCTTGACATGACCGGACCCCGAGCACCCCAGGGGCGCGAGGAACTGCGCGATCAGCCACGACGGCGCTGAAGCCTTGGGGCTCCGCCCCAAACCCCGCTGCTCAATCGCCGCGGAGGCTTGACATGACCGGACCCCGGGCCCCGGGCATTCCAGGGGCGCGGGGAACTGCGCGACCAGCCACGACGGCGCCACGCCGGCCCACCCGCCCTACGGCCGATACGGCGGCGCAGCCCCCCAGTTCCACCGCGGCACCGGCTGCTCGGCCGGACGGGTCGCGTCGGGGCCCGAGAAGTAGACCGCGAGCCGGGTGCCCCACTCCACGTACGCGCAGAACGCGGAGCGGAACTCCGCGTCCGTGGGCAGGCCCGCCTCGTCCGCCGCGTCCTGGATGAGGTTCACCCAGCGGCGCCGCTGCCGCTCGTCGATGCCCTTGCCGACGTGCATCGCCACCATGTGGCTGTGCCCGCCGAGCCGCTCGGTGTAGGCGGGCGGGCCGCCGAAGACCTCGCCGAGCCAGACGGCGACGTGCTCCGCGTGCTCGGCGGGCAGCTCCGCGAAGAGCGGGCCGAGCAGGTCGTCCTTGACCACCTTGTCGTAGAAGACGGAGGTGAGCCGGGCGAACGCCTCGGCGCCGCCCGCCCATTCGTAGAGGGTGGGCTCCGACGAGCCGCGCCCGCGCACCGTCGTCGGCTTGTAGTGCCGCATCTCGTCGATGTCGCCGACGTACGGGCGGATCTCGGCGAGGAAGCCGGGGAAGAGGTCCGACTTCCGGAAGCCTTCCAGGTGGTCCTCGGTGGAGGTCCACAGGATGCGCAGGATGAAGTGCTCGAAGTCCTCCTCGCAGCGGTCGAGTTCATACGACACGCAGTGCGGGGACGCGGCGAGGAAGCGCGCCGCGCGGGTGTACGCCGCCAGGAATTCCGCCGAGCGGTCCTGCGGGATGCGATAGCGGATGTACTCGACCGTCTCCGTCGTCATGCGCCTCACTCAAGCACGCGCGGCACGCGGTCGCCATGGGCCTGCGGCGCGCATCGGGAACGGCCGGGCCCCGGCCCGCCTCGCGAGGAGACGGACCGGGGCCGGTGGAGCGGTGGAGCTACTTGCCGTAGTAGGCGTTGTAGATCGAGATCGTCGACTTGTTGCCCTTCTTGTCGGCGATCTTGGCGTGGAAGGAGATCGCCTTGCCCTTGGCGGGGTTCTTGACGGAGATCTTCCCGTTCTTGACGGTGACCTTCTTCCAGGTCTGGCCGTAGTCGTAACTGACGTACACGGACAGGGACTTGAGGTTGCTGCCGGCGGCCGCGCCCTGGACCGTGACCGGCACGGACTGGGTCTTGTCGGCGGGCACCCGGCTGTCCAGGCCGACGGCCGCGGCGAAGCGGATGCCGGAGACCGGGAGCTTGGCGACGCCGGACGGCTTCTTGGAGCGGAACTCCCAGCTCGCGTCGACCCGGGTGGTGGCCGCCGCGACCTTCACGGTGCGCTTGACCGACGTGGTCAGCTTGTACGCGGCGTCGCCCGACGGGACCTTGAAGCCCTTCTCGCCGACCAGCGGGTCGTCGTTCGTGCCGACCTTGGCGCCGTTGCGGTACAGGGTCGTGGCGACCGACGTGTAGTCGGAGTAGCCGGCGTGCGTCTTGCCGTCGGCGAACAGCGGCAGGTAGCCGCTGATCGTGTTCCCGTCGCGGAAGACCCCGTAGTCACCGCCGATGCGCGGCCCGAAGACGGCCGTGTTGAACGTCTTCTCGTAGGTCTTGCCGCCCTGGAACGTCTGCGCGGCGCCCAGCGTGTAGCCGGCCTCCGAGGTCGGGAAGCCGTCGCTGTCCGGCGGGCCGCTCTGGTCGAACTCCAGGCCCCACTTCACCTTGTCCCCGGTGGACAGGTGCAGCGTGCGGGTGCTGGGCAGCTTCTGGTCGATGGCGACGGACCAGCCGCTCATGCTGCCGGGCAGATTGCCGATCGCCCCGATGGAGCCGGTCTTGCCGGAGGCCGAGGCCCCGAGGCCCGCCTTGACCGTGGCCAGGTCGGACGTCTTGTAGTGCTTGGTGTAGCCGGTGGCGAACCGCTTCGCGGCGCCGCCGGTCACGACGTCGTACTCCTCGGTGGCGCCCTTCTTCCACACCGCGCCCCACTGCTGGAACATCTTCAGGCCCGTCGGGTCGGGACCGACCTGCGCCGTGCGGAAGTTGGTGAAGGAGTCGAGCAGCCAGCCGAAGCTGACGCCCATGTCGGCCGTCTCCACGGAGAAGTCCGGGGAGGCGAGGACGCCTTCGAGACCGGTGGCGGGCACCGTGATGTCGACCGGCTTGGTGGTGCGCGCGTCCAGCGTGACCGTCGTGTTCTTGGTGACGTTCAGCTTGGGCTGGACCAGCCAGTCGGCGCCCTTGGTGAAGTCCTCCGGGTCCTGGGCCAGGTACTCGTTGAGGAAGTAACTGCCCTTGGGGAGGCGGATCTTGACCGTGCCCGAGTTCGGGTCGGTGGCGTCGATGAAGTCGCCGTCGCCGGACAGCGGGAAGAGGCTCGTCTCGTACCCCTTCGCCTCCTGCCCGTCCCGGCCGATGTGCTTCAGGGTCACGTCGTACGACTCGGCCTCGCGCTGCACCGCGGCCGCCGTGCGCACGGTCTGGCCGCCGCCGGTCGCCGTCACGTACGCGGAGTACGCGCCGTCGACGGTGCCGCCCAGCTTGGTGTTCGCGGTCAGGTCGACGGAGGCGGTGCCGCCCGCCGGGACGGTGACCTTCGTGGCGCCCAGCGTGAAGAAGCCGGCGGGCGCCGCCTGCCCCTTCGGGTTGGTGGCGGCCACGGCGAGGTCGAGGGTGACGGCGGCGGTGCCGGTGTTCTTGTACGTCACCTTCTTGGTGATCGCCGTGTCGTCGGTGTGCGGCCACTGCGCGACGCCGAAGCTCACCGAGACCGGCTCGGCGAACACGGTCTGCTTGATGGCCTGGTCGACCTGGATGCGGCCGCTGCCCTGCTGGAACGGGTTGTACTTGGCGTTGCCCTTGGCCGAGGCGACGAGCGCGCCCTTCAGCTCCTGGTACGTCCAGTCCGGGTGCTGCTGCTTGAGGATCGCGGCGGCACCGGCGACGTGCGGCGTCGCCATCGACGTACCGGAGATGGTCAGGTAGCCGGCCGGGTTCTGGCCGACTTCCTGGTCGATGACGCTGCCGGGGGCGGCGGCGGCCGTGATGTCGACGCCCGGAGCGGTCACGTCCGGCTTGATCGCACCGTCGCCGACGCGCGGCCCGGTGGACGAGAAGTCGGCCAGCACGTCCTTGTCGTCGACCGCGCCGACGGTGAGCGCGGCGTCCGCGCTGCCCGGCGAGCCGATGGAGCGGGGGCCCTCGTTGCCCGCCGCGATGGCGAACAGGATGCCCTTCTCCTCGGACAGCTTGTTGACCTCGGCCTCGAGGGGGTCGATCTCCGGGGTGTCGCCGCCGCCGAGGCTGAGGTTCACGACGTTCGCGCCCTGCGCGGCCGCCCACTCCATGCCCGCGAGGATGCCGGAGTCGTCGAGCACCTTGCCGCTGATCAGCTTCGCGCCGGGGGCGACGCCCTTGTACTTGCCGCCGGACTTCGCTCCCGTACCGGCCGCGATGGAGGCGACGTGCGTGCCGTGCCCGAAGTGGTCGGTGGCGTCGGCGGCGGTGGAGAAGTTCTTCGCCTCGACGACCTGGTCCTTCAGGTCGGGGTGGGTGGCGTCGACGCCGGTGTCCAGGACGGCGATCTTGACGCCCTTGCCGTCGTAGCCGGCGGCCCACGCCTTGGGGGCGCCGATCTGCGGCACGGACTTGTCGAGGCTGGCCCGGCGGATGCCGTCGAGCCAGATGCGGCTGACGCCGGCGGCGGTCGCGCCCTTGCCGTTCGTCACCGCGTCCCACAGCTCGACCGCGTCGTCCTTGGGCGTCGTGACGGCGTCGGCGTTCAGCGTCTTGAGGCTGCGCCGCACGGTGGTGTCACCGGCGTCGCGCACCTCTGCCTTGGCGGCGGTCGCGGCGCCCCGGTAGCCGACGATGACCTTCAGGCCGCTCTTCTGGGACTTGCGGTACGACGCCTTGGACAGCTCGGTCACGTCGAAGAGGCGCTGGTCGAGCTTGCCGGTGGCGATGAGCCGCTGCGCGTCGAGGGGCACCACATAGGTGTGCCCCCCGACTATGCGGGTCTGGACGGGTATGTGGGCGCGCCCCTCGGCCCGGTCGAGGCCGATCGGCTTGCCCTTGGCGTTCAGCGTGACGCGGTCGCCCGTGATGAGCGTGACGTGGCGCTTGGGCGTCAGGTCCTGCTGGGCGGCGCGCGCGGAGCCGGCCGGGGCGGCGGCCCCCGCCGGGGCGGTCATCAGCCCGGCGGCCAGCGCGACGGCGGCGGCGCCGGCCACGACGACCGCTCCACGACGCGTACGGGTATGTACCTGTCTGTGCAACTTTCCCCCAGGTGACGGAAGTTCACCGTGCGAGAGATCGCGATCGACCCCCTGCGTAGAGATGTCACAGGGGGTCGATCGGTTGCCCACAGGTTGGTTATTTGGTCGCGCCGGACGCGTTCTCGGTCACGGTGATCCGTCCCTTGCGGATGGTCGCGAGGCGCGGGGCCTTCTTCGCGATGGCCGAGTCGTGGGTGACCATGATGAAGGTGAGCCCGTGCTCCTTCCACTGGGCTTCCAGGACGTCCATGATCTCGTCGCGCATCGACTCGTCGAGGTTGCCGGTCGGTTCGTCGGCGAGCAGCACCTTCGGGTTCTTCACCAGCGCACGGGCGATGGCGACGCGCTGCTGCTGACCGCCCGACATCTCCGACGGCAGATGCCCCAGCCGCTCCCCCAGACCCACCGACTTCAAG
>NZ_JASERH010000091.1:0-33936 GCF_030766975.1 Streptomyces sp. KL116D
TCCGCACCCCGCTGGCGCCCACGACGTCCGCCACCACGGCACCGGAACGAAAACGCTTCCACCACGAGATCGTCGGCGAGGTCACCCTCGCCTCGAGGGCCTGGAACCGGCCGCGGAGCCCGGCCTGACCTCACCGTCTACGCCGCCGAGCCCGGCTCGCCGTCCGAGTGAGGGCCTGCGTCTGCTGGCTTCCTGGGGCCGCCACGCAGCGGAGACCCGCCGCCGCCCGCGCGGCCCATGATCTGACCGATGACCGGCCCCGCCGCACCGGGCGACGCCGATCGTGACCCTGCTACCAGGCGTACGCTAGGGGCCTCAGCACCGGGCCCGCTCAGATCTCGTCGAGCCGACGCAGCGCGCCCTCCGACAGCACCACGCGGGCGGGAAGCGGGCCCGTCCGGCACCGGGCTGGTGCTGTCACGAGCCGGCTGTCAGGCACTTCGAGGGGCGCCGGCAGCGCACGTGCTCGGGGAGGTGCGGGAGTGCGGGCGGGATGGTGACCACGTAGACGAGAGCGGCGAGTGCGGCGGCGGCGACCGTGACCAGGCCGAAAGGGGACGAGCGGTGCCCGCGCCGCCGAGCCCGACCAGCGGGCGGCATGAGACCACCGAAGGCGAACTCGCGTCAGGCCCGGAGGGCACGACGCCGTACCGGCGATGTCGGGATGGTCCGGACAGGGCGAGCGATGTGGCCGGCGGTGCCTGCAGGCGGCCACGCCGCCGACCAGCGAGGAACAGTGAGGCGATCTCATGGCGGGCAGCGGCAGCCGAAGTGCCGCGGTGTGACCAGGACGCCGCCCGCGCCCACGAGGCACATCAGGAGCTGGGATCAGCAGCGTGCGCCTTTCTGTGCCCAGCGCCCGGCCAGGCGCCCGGCGCCCAAGCCGCACAGGCATGAATCGAGCGAGTTCTGCACCGAACGCGAACGAGTAGCCCTGCGGCGAGAGCCTCCGTGGATGCCCTGCAGTACGTAGGTAGCGCCACTGAGGTAGGCGAACAGCGCGGGCGTAGGCGAAGCCGATGACGAGTACGGCGGCGCTGAAAGCGCCCGGTCCGACAGCAGTCGGCGGAAGTCGCGACCCGGCTCCGCCTTCAATCCCGCCGGTGCTGCGCTTGTGGTGGGGCAACGTCTCACGGAAGACGAACAGGACGGCGCCCAGGATCACCGCGCCGGCACCGGCCAGGAACAGGAACAGGCCGCGCCAGTCGGTGACCGCGGCCAACCGCCCGCCGAGCACCGGCCCCGACGATCGCGGCGAGTCCGCCGATCACCGTCAGGCGGCTGTAGTACCGCACCAGCTCGCTGCCCGTGTACAGATCACGGCCGGCGGCCTGCGCGATCACGATGCCGACCGCGCCGGCCAGTCTCTGCAGGAAACGCGCGATGATCAGCGTTCCGATGCTCGGACTCAGCGCGCACAGCGCCGAGGCGCCGATGTAGGCAGCGACGCCAGCACAGCAGCGGACGCCGCCGCCTCGAGCCGGTCCGACAGGGGTCCGGCGACCAGCTGTCCCAGCGCAAGACCGATCAGACACGCGGTCACCGTCAGCTGCGCGGTGGCTGTCGCCGCCCCCAGCTCGCTGGTCAACGGGAAGGACGGGCAGGTAGAGATCCATCGAGATCGGCCCGAACACGGTGAGGGAGAGCCAGTACGACGGTCAGCGGATCGCCCGACCGGCCGCTCGGGCGGCGCACTGGGAACAAAGGGGTACGCTCACTGACTCCAACCGGAGAGAAACAAGAGACGACCTCGGCGCCGGGCCGACGGCGACTGCCCGGCCGTGAAAGCGAGCGACAGGGGGCCTGCCGATCTCAAGAGAACCGCCTTTGCAGCGGTCAGAGCTTCTCCGATGGGTGTACCGGCAGTACACGACAGCGCACTCGCCGGGCGCCGGGTGTGCCTCGGGCCGCAGCGGGCGGTGGTGGGTGTCGCCGAGTGTTCTGAACCCCGAAAGCATCGGTCAGTCCTCGTCGAGCTCGTGGCGGACGCGTCGGGACGGACTGAACGTGTAGAGGTCGAGGATGCCGGGCGGCTCGGCGAGGCCGGGGGCCGCCGGCCTCGACCCAGGCGGTGATGTCGGCGGCGGCGCCCGGGTCGTTGACCCTGCCCGAGCCAGACCGGACGTCCGCCGGCCCTGCGGCCCTCGGCGGAGGGCTGGATGACGATGACGTTGGCACCGCTCGCACGCGTCCAGACAGTCGGTTCGCCGGACCATCGCGACTCCTGCCAGCTGGGTGCGCAGGTCGGTGAGCTGGGCCTCGTGATTCAGGTAGGGGATCTTGGCCCGGGGTGCCGCAGCAGCAGCCGCGGCAGACCGTGACGGTGGGCCGGGCCGCTCCCGAGCGGGGGCGGTCTTCTTGGCGCGGCGGCTCACCGGACGTCCTGCGCGCGGCGCGGTTCCAGGCGGCGTCCCGCAGCAGGCGCAGCCCGTTGAGGCCGACGATGACGGTCGAGCCTTCGTGACCGAGGACGCCGAGCGGCAGTGGCAGGGTGCCCGCCAAGTCCCAGACGACCATGGCCGGAGACGAACACTCCGGCGATGACGAGGTTCTGCACCACCAGGCGTGCGTGCCGCGCGTGACAGGGCGATCACCTTGGGGACGGTGGCGAGTTCGTCGCGGACGATGACGGCGTCGGCGGTTTCGGGAGTGCGAGGTCGGAGCCCGCACGGCCCATGGCGATGCCGGTGTGCCGCCGCCAGGGCGGGCGCGTCGTTGATGCCGTCGCCCACGACCAGCACTCGGCGGCCTCGGGCCTCCAGACGCCGTACCGCTTCGACCTTGTCCTGAGGCATGGGAGGCCCGCGTGGATCGCGTCGGAGGTGATGCCTACGTCGGCGGCCAGGCGGCCGGCGGCACGGGGGTTGTCACCTCGTGACGAGGAGCGGCGTGCTGCTGGTGAGAGCGGTCAGGGCGGCGACGGTCGCGGCGGCGTCGGGACGAAGCCGGTCGGCGATGCCCAGCACGCCGACGGGGACGCCGTCGCGCAGGACCAGGACGGCCGTGCGGCCGCCGTCCCTCCAGATCGGCCACTTCCTTCGCGGCGCACCCCGAAAGGGTGCCGTCGTGACCGCCGTGCCGGCTGTGGCTGTCGAGGAGGCGGGCGGGGGCGCCGACCTCGACCTGGCGGCCGTCGACGGTGGCGGTGACACCGACACCGGGCGTGGAGGTGAAGTCCGCGCGGCGGCGGGGGACAGGCGGCGGTGCGAGCGGCGTCGGCCACGGCACGCCGACGGGTGTTCGCTGGACTGCTCGGCCGCGGCCGCCAGGGCCAGCGCAGGGCGCCCTCGGTCAGCCCCGGAGCCGGGCAGGGAGCGATCTCGGTGACATGAGGAGTTCCCCGGTCAGTGTGCCGGTCTTGTCCAGGGCGACCGCGCCGACCTGCCCCAGCCGCTCCATCACCACGGCGGACTTCACCAGCACACCGTGGCGTCCGGCGGTGCGATCGCCGACAGCAGGGGCGGCATCGTCGCCAGGACCACGGCGCAGGGCGAGGCCACGATCATGAACGTCATCGCCCGCAGCAGCGCGGTGGCGTCAGGGTCCGTGCCGGACGCGAGGGGGACCAGGGAAGACCGCCAGGGTCGCGACGACCATGCCCAGGCTGTACCGCTGCTCGACCTTCTCGATGAACAGCTGGGTGGGCGCTTTGTCTCCGACGCCTCCTGACCATCGCCACGATCCGGGCGATCACCGAGTCAGAGGCGTCCCGCCCGACCTTCACCCGCAGCACGCCCGTGCCGCTGAGCGTGCCGGCGAAGACCTCGTCCCCGCTCTTGGCGACGGGCAGCGGCTCGCCGGTGATGCCTCGCCTGGTCCACCTTCGCTCGCCCTGCCGAGGACGCGCCCGTCCGCGCCGACCCGCTCCCCGGGCGGACCAGGACGGTGTCCCCGACCACCAGGTCCCGCGTCGGGACCGTCACCTCGCTCCCGTCGTCCGCAAGGCGCGTGGCGACGGTCGGCGCGAGGTCGAGGAGCCCGCGCACGGCTTCCTGGGTACGGGCGGTGGCCAGGCCTCGCGCGCCGGAGGTGGCGAAGATGACGATCGCGCAGCGCCGTCCATCGCCCGCTCCGATCGAGGCGGGCGCCGATCGCCGCCACGATCATCAGCAGGTCCACGTCCAGGGTCTTCTCGCGCAGCGCCGTGAGCCCCGCCCAGGCCGGCTCCCGCACCTCCGGTGACGTAGGCGGCGGCGTAGAGCGCCCCCACGACCAGACAGACGCGCGCCGGTCAACTGGAGCGGCAGGGCGACCAGGAACAGGGTGAGCGCCGCGGCGGCCCAGCGTGCCTCGGCCAGGGCGAACACCTGGTGCGCGCCTCGGCGCCGTGGACGGGACAGCCGGAACTGCCCGCCTGGCGCGCGTGATCAGGTCGGAAGGCATGACGGAGGAACCCCGGGGCGGAAGACGATGCGACGCACCCACCGTACAGGAACATCTGAACAGGTCTTCAGGTGTCGCCAGTAGGATGGGAACCATGGGTCACGGAGCCGACGACATGAGCCACGCCACCCCCGCGAGCGTCTGGACGCGGCGGGGGCCACCGATGTCGCCGCCACCCTCCAGGCCCTGGCCACCCCTTCGCGGCTGTACATCCTGGCCCGGCTCAGGGAGGGCCCCTGTGCGGTCGGCGATCTCGCCGAGGCGGTGGGCATGGAGGCCTCGGCCTGCTCCCACCAGCTCCGCCTGCTGCGCACCCGGCTCGTCACCGGAGAGCGCCGGGGCCGTTCCATCGTCTACGCCCTCTACGACAACCACGTCGCCGAGCTGCTGGAGCAGGCCCTCTCTCCACGTCGAGCACCTACGTCTCGGCCTCGCGTGACGCCCCCGCCACCGAAGCGGTCCCGCCTGCCGCCAAGCGCTAGACACCTGTACTCGTCCGCGCGCCCCCGTCGCCGTTCAGGCTCCGGGTGGCGCGGAAGACCGCGGGAGTCTCGCCCGTCCGGTCGTGGAAGTAGCGGCCGAAGTTCGCGGCGTCCAGGAATCCGACGCGCGCACCCCACACGGGCGACCGGCATGCGGGTGTGCACCAGGAGCCGCTTCGCCTCCAGTACGACGCGTGCGTCGATGTACCTCTTGGGGTGTGCCCCCGCGGCCTGCCCGACCACGGTGGCGAGGGTGCGGCGGGAGCAGCCGAGCTGGTGGGCGTACTCGGTGACGCTGCGGGTGCGCGCGAAGTCCGCTTCGACGGCGGCGCGGAACGCGGTGGCGAGAGGGTGCGGCTCTGGGGGCCTCCGTGGGGCGCGCGCCCGTGACCCTGGGAGAGCCTGAGCAGGAGCGCGGACAGGCAGTGGCGGACCAGCTCCGTGGCGGTGTCCGGCGGCAGTCCGGTGCGGTGGTCGTACTCCTCGCGCAGTCGGTCGAGGCCGTGCGTGACCAGGGTTTGCTCGGCGGGCGTGCCGCGCAGCACGGCCGGGGCGGTCAGGGAGTCGACGTGGGCGGCGGCGACCGTGGCCGGGCCGAGGAATCCGGGGCGCAGCGCGACGCTGAGGGCTTCGTACCGGTCGAAGGCGGGTCGAAGGCGCGGACCTGGCCGGGCCGGACCCACAGGACGTCGCGCCTGGTTCCAGGTGGTGGACGTCGAAGTCCACCGAGTGCGCCGGCCTCCCGTCGAGCACGAAGAGCAGGTAGCGGAAACCGGATGCGGTGGGGGCGGGTGACGTCGAGACGGGTCTCGATGCCTGGGATGTCCCGCGCCCGGTCCACGCGCATCCCGTCCACCGGGCCGGGGGTCGGCAGATAGCCCGCGGTGTCGACCTCCTGCTCCGGCAGCGCAGAAGGCGCACCCGTCACCGCGTTTCTCACTTTCACCATAACATTGCACTATGTCACCTTTTGCCTGGTTTGCCCTCTCTCTACGGTCGAATGAGACGCGAAAGAGGCAAAGAGAGCAGGTCAGGGCGCCGGTCCCGACTGGCCCCGACCGCCTTCGACACAAGAAATGAGCAGGCCATGACCGAGACCGTCCACACGCCCGAGGAGCACCAGTGACCCTCGACGAACTGCACGCGGCGGCGCGCGCGCCGAGGGCGGCACCCTCACCGTGTACGCGGGCGGCGACTTCGCCGGCCAGCAGGACGCCACGGTGACCGCCTTCCGTGCCGCCTTCCCGACATCGAGCTGAACATGATCGTGGGACTACAGCAAGTACCACGACGTACGCATCGACCGGCAGCTCGAGCACCGGCACCCTGGTCGCGGACGTCACGCACTTGCAGACGTCGTTCGACTCTCCCGCGCTGGCAGCGCCTCGGCGTGCTCCAGGAGACAAGCCCGCCGGCTTCTCCCAGGTGCACGACCTGTTCAAGGACCCGGCGGGTTCCTGGGTCGCCGTCAACGTCTTCGCCTTCAGCTACATGTACGGCCCCCGAAGGCGGCCTGGCGACGCCGCGCGACCTCGTCGACCCCTGAGTGGAAGGGGGCAGATCGCCTCGTCCCACCCCCGGTGACGACGACGCCACCCTCTTCCTCTTCAAGAAGTACGTGGACACCTACGGCTGGGAGTGGCTCGAAGCCCTCGCCCGACAGGACGTCCACTTCCACCGCGGCACCAACACGCCCGGCGAGGCCGTCGACGCCGGACTGAAGAGGGTCGGCCTGGCCGGTGCCGCGAGCGGCGGAGCGGGTACCACCTGGTCCACTCCGGACGCGGGCCACCCTTCCTCGCCTGGGGCCAGCGCGCGGCACTGCTCCGGGACGCCCCTGCACCCCGAGGCCGCGAAGTCGTACCCGAACTGATGCTGTCGCGTGCGGTGCAGGCGAGCGGGTTCAACGGCTGGAACGTGCGTACGGACGTGGTCCCCGAGGGCGGCCCGATCTGACGTACGACAACGCCCATGTCGCCGAGTTCACCGCGTTCATGGAGGACCGCGCCGAGGTCGAGCGGGTGGCGGCAGACGATGGTCCTCCACCTGGGCGAGGTGCGGCGAGCCCACGCCGGGCTGGCTGGGACTGCACCCCCACCCGGCACGCCTGAGGCCAGGACGAGCCTGTCGGGCGGCACCGCCTGTACGGCCCGCGAGCCGTGCCAGGAACTGGAGCGGCAGGGCACCGACACTGGCGCTCCGACCATTCCCGTCCCTGTCCCGTACGAGGGAGCCTGATCGTGACAGTCGACAGCCCGGCCGACCCGGCCAGCGGGGGAGCGGCGATGCCCGCGGCCTCCTCGGGCAATCGGCAGCCCGATGAACGCCATCGAGCACAACCGCTACACCACCGCATGGTCAGGGCCTTCGGACGCGCCGTGCCCCGGCCCCGCGCGATCCTCGTCGCGTCTCGGCCCACTGGCACATCAACGCCACGGCCGTGACGGCGATGCCCCGACCGCGCACCATCCACGACTTCTACGGCTTCCCGCAGGAACCGTTCGACGTCGAGTATCCGGTTCCGGGACTGCCGCAACTGGTCGAGGAGGTCAGTGAGGCGGTCAAGCCCACCTGGGTGGGCGCCGACGCCGACAGCTGGGGCATCGACCACGGCTCGTGGTCGGTGCTGCGGCACGCGTTCCCCGACGCGGACATCCTGGTCGCGCATAGCATCAACGCCGACAAGCCGCTCGACTACCACTCGACCTCGGCACCAAGCGCTGGCGTCGCTGCGGGACAGCGGCGTGCTCGTCCTGGGCAGCGGCAACGTCGTGCACAACCTGCGCGGCATCGATCCACGGCTCCCGGAGGACGGCTTCGACTGGAGCGCGGCGCTTCGACGACAGCGCCAAGGAGCTGATGCTCCACGACCCCGCCGGATCAGCCGGACTCCAGACCCACGGCGACTTCCGCAACGCCGTCCCCACCCGGACCACTTCATCCCCCTGCCTCTACATCGCGGGCCTGCCGCCGCGTCCGGCCGCGCGCACCGACGTCCTCGTCGGGACGCTACTCCTACGGATCGCTGTCGATGACGGCCTACACCCCTGACGCGACTGCCCCGGCGCGAACGAGGGCAGCGGGGCCGCGGCCGAACTCCCGGACGACGTACCGCCCGACGGCACCAACACCTGAGCCGGCCGGCCCTCCTGCTCAGCCCAGCTGCTCGGCCAGCCCGACGATGATGCCCGCCGGCCCGCGCAGGTAGCAGAGCAGATAGCTGTCCTCGTACCGGGCGATCTCGCCGATGACTTCCGCGCCGTGTGGGCGCAGACGCGCAACGGTGTCCTCGAGGTCGTCGACGGCGAACATGACGCGGTGCGTACCGAGGACGCCGTGCGGCCGGTCGCGGGGGCTCGTCGCTGATCACCGCTGGGCTGTGCGTACTTCGACAGCTCCAGCCGGCCGTGCCCGTCCGGGGGTCCGGAGCATCGCGATGTCACAGTGGACGTCCTTGAGCCCCGTGCACTGGTCGGCGACGAGCCCCTCGATCTCGTCCTGCCCTCCAGTTCCATACCGAGCCCGCGAAGAACGCGATGGTGGCGTCCATGACGCCGACGACGATGCCGACGCGTCCATCCGCTGAATCCGCGCTGCCTTCTCCTACTCGCCGTGCGTCTGGTCCTGATTGGTTCTGGTCTTGGTTCTGTACCCGTCCGGCCGGTGACGACCGCTGCTTTCGGTCTCCGTCATGCTGGTTGATAGACTGCGCGATGGACGAGGTTGACGAGGGGCCGTTCTTCCACGGTACACAGCGCTGAGCTGCGGGCCGGAGATCACCTCACTGCCGGTTTCGGCCCAACTACCGGCCCGAAATCGTGATGAACCACATCTACTTTCACCGCGTTGCGCGACGGCGCGGGACTCGCCGCCGAGCTTCGCCGCCGGCGACGGCACTTCGCGCGTGTACGTCGTCGAACCGACGGGTGAGTCGAGAACGACCCGAACGTCACCGACAAGAAGTTTCCCGGCAACCCCACCCGTTCCTATCGCAGCAAGGAACCGCTCCGGTCGTCGGCGAGGTCACCGATTGGACGCGCCAGACTCCCGAGGCGCTCAAGATGTGGCAGACCGGCTGGGCCGCCATCCGGGTGGACGACCGCGCCGAGATCATCAACTGAACGTCGTTCGTCCGAACGGGTCGCGCCCCGTGAGCCGTTCACCAAGAAAGCACGGGAAGCGGGGAGGCGAATGCGAGTAACTGCCTTGCCCTAGAGCGCAGTTCAGCACCTAGCGTCTTCGTCATGACGACACCGCAGCACAAGATCGATCGGGCTTCGGCGCCCGGAGCACCACGGAGGACGTCCTCGACGGGATCGACCTGTCCGGCCGCACCGCGATCGTCACCGGCGGCTACTCGGGCCTCGGTCTGGAGACGACCCGCGCCCTGGCGGCTGCCGGAGCCCATGTCGTCAGTCCCAGGGCCCGGCGGCGGGCGGCCGCTCAGGAAGCCATCGAGGGCATCGAGGGCAGCGATGGCGTCGAGACCGGCGACCTCGACCCGTCCGACCTCGAAAGCGTCCGGGGGTTCGCCGAACGGTTCCTGACTCGGGCCGCAACATCGACATCGTGATCAACAGCGTGGGGATCATGGCCTCGCCCCGAGACACGGGTCGGCCCGGGCTGGGAAGCGCAGTTCGCCACCAACCACCCTCGGCCACTCACGCGCTGATCAACCGTCTCTGGCCCGCGATCGCGCCCGGTGGCGCACGCGTGGTCGCCGTGTCCTCCGGCGCCCACGGCATGGGTGCGGTGGGACGACGTGCACTTCGAGCGCGGGCTACGACAGGTGGCAGGCGTACGGGCAGAGCGAAGGCGGCGAACGTGCCGTTCGCCGTGCACCTCGACGCACTTGGCCGCGACGCCGGAGTCAGGGCGTTCGCGGTGCATCCGGGCAGCATCCCGACCCCACTGCAACGCCACCTGCCGAAGACGGAGATGGTCGGACGCGGGCTGGATCGACGAGAAGGGCAACCCGACCGATCCCACCTTCAAGACGCCCGGGCAGGGCGCGGCGACGCAGGTATGGGCGGCGACCTCCCCGCAGCTGGCGGACCTGGGTGGCGTGTACCGCGAGGACTGCGACATCGCCGAGCCGGCCGCCGAGGGCTCGGAGGGCGGCGCGCATGCACACGCGACCGACCCCGAGCAGGCCGCGCGCCTGTGGGCCCTGTCGGCCGAACTCACGGGCATCGACGCTTTCGCCGCGGCAGACTGACGGGTGACCGACACTCTAGTGGCGGCCCACCCGGCCGAGTTGAAGTACGACTTAGGTGTGGGGCATGACGCTGCAACTTGTTCAGGTGAACTTCAAGGCCGGGGACGACTCGGCGCTCGGGCGGTTCTGGGCGGAGGCGCTCGGCTGGGGAGTCTCCAGTGAGGCGCCCGGAGTCACCAACCTGGAGCCCGTGGGCTTCTGACTGGCCGGATCCGGCTGCCGTGTGCGTCGATCTGGTGCGCGTTCCGAACCCGGAGACGGTGAAGTACCGCGTGCACTCGAACTCGCCACCGCTTCCGAGGCCCATCACGCGGAGTTGGTCGAACGCTTGAAGGGGCTCGGGGCGACAACCGCGGATGCGGGCCGGGGCGCCGCCGTGCCGTGGACGGTGATGGCCGACCCCGAAGGCAACATGTTCAGCGTCCTGGGAGCCTCGTGAGTCTACCGTGACACTCGGGCCGATCGGCGCCGTACGTCGAATGCGCCGACCCGCGGGCCATGGTCCAATTCTGGGAGGCCATCGACTGGACGGTTCACGAGCTGACCGGACGATCGTGCCTCTGCTGCGCTCCGTCAAGGGCGTTTGCCGTACCTGGAGTTCCGCCGTACGCCGGACGACGAGGTCACATGGAACCGCGTCCACCTCGATGTGATGTCCGACCCCGTCACCGATCAGGCGAAGGAGGTCTGCCCGGCTCGAAGGGTCTCGCAACTGGCCGACGTGGGGCAGGGTGATCGCCCTCCTGGGTCGTTCTGGCCGACCCGAGGGCAAACGAGTTCTGTGTCCTCGGCCGGGCCACACGGAACTCAGGCCGCTCGCCCAGCAAGGTGCGACAGCGCTCAAGGCCCGCCGTCCCGGTCGGCCCTGAGCATGCCGGTCACCGGGATCGCCGTCCCCGCCGCTGACCCTGTTCGGTCGCGGCACGTCTCACCGCCGGCGAGCGGCCGGCCTGGTGAGCGCAAGTTCGGTCCACCGCTCCAGTTCCTCGGCGTGGCTGCCCGCCGCTGTCGCCAGGTGACGGCGGCGGCCTCCGGGCGTGGGCTCGCCGTTGCGGGAGATCAAACCAGGCCACGCGTCGCTGGGCTGGGCTTCGCCGAAGGCGCTAGTCCCATGCCGCATCGAACCGCCAGACGCGCCCGTCAGTGACCGGCGACCTCATCGCCTGGCTCTCGAGGAAGGCGAGGGGCGAGCAGTTCGATGCGGATCGGTTCGCCGCCCGCCGGGTCGAGGGCGTAGCCCTGGTCCTCGCGATCGGGGTCGTGGGTTTCACCCCGTCGCAGGACTTCCAGGTAGGACGCGGCTGCGGCAGCATCCCTGTCACCCGGGCGGATCGAAGTGATGCACCGACAGATCGTGCACCACCGTAGGAGGGATTCCCACTCGACAGGTCGTCGCCCTCGACCTTGAGGCTTTCGCGGGTTCGATCGAAGACTTCCCAGTCGTGGGACGGTGGTGCGGAAGCGCCCGCTGGCTGTTCCACCTGAACTGCCTCGCTTCTGGGTCCACCTGCAACCACGTGGGCCACCGCACGGAGACGTGGAAGCGAGAGGCCTCGGCGACCGTGGTCTTGGTGAACGGACACTCCATCCGAAGAACGTCGGCCGGCCGGAACCGGCGCGGCTGCTGCTCGCACCATGCCGGTCCTTGTCGAGGCCATCTGGTCCGCATGTCCGTCCGTTCTCCGAAACCACCGTCGCTGAGAGGACCGAGCCAGTCCTACTATCCTGAATCGTATGCTGCCGAATGTGGGCGCTGAGGGCGAGGAACGCGGTCGTGCGCAGCGCCCCTGTGTCCACTGGCCCCAGCCCCAGCCCCAGCCACAGTCACAGTCCCTGGCACTGGGTCGGGCATGACGAACTCACTCGGCACCCTTCCGCCGTCACGCGGCACGTGGTGGCGGGAGGGTGCGGTCAGCGGGCTCGCCTGTGCTCTGTCTGCTCGGTGGCGTGATACAGGTCGATGACACGCCGTCAGCGCCGCACGCCGCGGCTTACGGCATCGCTGTGGTGTCCTGCGCGGTGCCGCCCTTTCCGGCACCGTTCGCCGTTACCGCCGTGCGGCCACGACCGCGTGCGGGGTTGCTGGTACAACCCCCTGGGCCTGCTCACCCCCCTCATCGTGGCGCCTGCTGTGATTACTGCGTATTCGTTCGCCGTACGCACCGAACGGCGTGTGGCGAGTGTGGTGTTGTCGGCGTCCGCAAAGGCGCTCCTTGCCTGCCCCGATCCCGTTCTTCGCGGGGGATCTTTCGTGGAAGGACGCGAGCCGGATGGCGGCGGTGGCGGCGTTCCTGCTGGTGGCGGGCGTGCTCGGGAACTTCGGTGCAGAACCTGGCGGGCGTATCTGGCGGCTCGGAGGAGGGGGCCTCGGTGGGCGGAGTGAGGACCGCGAGAGCGAGGCGCGCCGAGAGTGGCCGAGGAACGGCTGCGCATCGCCTGGGAACTGCACGATCTGGTGGCGCACCAGATCACCCTGGCCAACGCGGCAGGCCACGGTCGCCGCCCACCTCCTTCGACTCCCCGCCCGAGCAGACCCGCAAGAGTCTCGGCGAACTCGTTCGACCACCGGCGACGCGCGCTCGACGACCTACGGCCACGGTCGGCTCTGCTGCGCCAGTCGGGGACCTGGCCGCGCCGGGCGAGCCCGCCCCCCGACTGTCCCAACCGCCCACGCTGCTCGACCTCGTTCCGCCGGGCGGGCCTGCACGTGTCGCTGCACGAGGAGGGCACGGCCAGGCCGTTGCCGCCGGGCGTCGACCTCACCGCCTACCGCATCGTCCAGGAGGCCTTGACCAACGTGACCAAGCACGCCGGAACCACCTGCACCGCCCAGGTGCGCCTTCGTCTGGCTGAGTGAGCAGCGTGACCCTCTTACCGTCGTCGACGACGGAAACGGCGGCGCCACCCGCACGGGGCGGACCGGGCACCCGGCTACGGTCTGATCGATGCGGGAACGCGCCACTGGCGGTAGGCGGCCTGTCTCGCGGGCGGCAGCCCGAGGGCGGCTTCCTGTACGCGCCCAACCGCCCCTGCCTCCCGCCCGGAACACGGCACGCAGCGCGAACCAGGAGAGGCAGGCGAGGCACGATGACCTCCGGGTGGTCCTCGCCGACGACCAGGCCCCGCTGCGCGGCGCCTTCCGGTTGCTGGGTTGGAATCCGCCGACGACATCACCGTGGTCGGTGAGGCCGCCGACGGCGGGAAGCCGTGCGACTGACCTGCGAGCTGCGCCTGACGTGGTGATCATGCGGGACATCCGGATGCCGGAGGTGGACGGTCTGGCCGCCACGACGCAGATCTGCGCGCGACCCGGAACTGCGGGCCAGCCGCATCCTGATCCTCACCACGTACGAGACCGACGAGAACGTGGCGCAGAGCTGCGCGCGGGCGCCGGCGGATTCATCGGCGAGAGGCATCGGGGCCGAGGACCTGCTGGACGCCGCGCGCACGATCGCGGCCGGCGACACGCTGTTGTCGCCTGCGCGGCGACGCGCGCTCCCTGGTCGCCCGCTTTCCCTGGCCACGCCGGAGGAGGCCCCGCCGCACCACACCGTGACCAGCTGGCCGCACTCACCCCTGCGCGAACGGGAGATGGTGGCGATGGTCGCGACGGGGCTGTCCAACTCAGGAGATCGCTGCTCGAGCAGATGTTCCTCAGCCTGCTCACCGTGCGCGCCCACGTGCAGCGCGCCATGACGAAGCTTGAGGCCCGCGACCGGGCGCAACTCGTCGTCATCGCCTACTGGATGGCCTCGGGCCTCGCGCCCTGCCCGAATAGGGAGGGCGGGGGCCCGGGGAGTGTGAGGGCCGTGGGCCGGTCGGGATGTCGCGGCCGGCATGGTGTCCAGGCCGCGCAGCATGGTGTTGCGCTGCTCCAGCGCCCGCACCGTGGTGGGGAAGAGGGTGGCCGCACTGTTGTCGACCAGCGCCTGGTTGGCGCTCACGAAGGGGGCGCACCGTGCGTTCGTAGGCGGTGAAGGCCGAGGAGTGGTCCGGTGCGTGGCCAGGGCGTGGGCGAGCATGTAGGCGCCGACCAGGGCCAGACTGAACCCTGTCCCGTCAGGAACGACGGGCGTACGCTGCGTCGCCGACGAGCGCGACGCGGCCGCTGGACCAGCGGGGCATACGGATCTGGCCGGCCAGGTCAAAGAACAGGTCGGTCGCGTCGCCCATCGCGTCCACCAGGGTGTGGGGACCTCCCAGCCAGCCCCGGAGCAGGCATCAGCCATCAACCCCGCTGCGCGGCGCGGTTTCGGAGGGCGTCGATGGGCGGCTGTGGCCGATGAAGGGTCAGGAAGGCGTGCACGTCGCCGCACCGCCGACGGCGCAGAGGGCCGCGGCCTCACCCTGGGCGTTCCACATCATCAGTTCGCGGAGAGCCCGAAGGCGTTCGGCATGGTGAACAGGGCGAAGCAGTAGCCGAGGTACCGGTGGAACTGCTCCTCGGCCTCGAACACGGCCCCGGCGGGTCTGCGAGTGCATCCCGTCGGCGCCGATCACCAGGTCGAACGTGCGCCGTCGCCCGCTGAGGAAAGTGACCTCGACACCCGGCCCGCCCGGAGGGGGACTGGTCGAGAGTGTCGATGGCGTCACCGAAGAGGAACTCCACGTCGTCGCGGACCGACGCGTACAGGGCGTCGGCCAGATCCCCGCGGCGCACCTCCAGGTCCTGGCCCGGCACGTCCCCGGCACCTGCTCCCGGGACTGAAGTCACCTGGCTGCCCTCGGAGTTGAGGAAGGTGTAGCGGCGCGCGTCGATGTGCGCAGTCGCGCAGCCGCGGCGCAGGATCTCCATGCGCCGGACCACCTCGGATCGCGGTGCCGCGGATGCTCGATCGGGTAGCCGCCGGCGCGCTAGCGCATCCGCCCTCTCCACCACCGTGACCGCGAATCCGTACCCGTGCAGCCAGTACGCCAGGGTGGGTCCGGCGATGCTGGCTCCGAGATCAGAACCTTGGTGGGGGTCATGCCTGGGCTCCCTTCTCCGTGGCCCTCTCCGTGACCTTCTCCGTGACCTTCTCTTCGGCACGGCGAGTGGTAGTAGCGGACGTAGTGGTGGTGCGGGTCTTCGTGACACGGACGACGAGCAGGGACAGTGCGGCGACGAGTCCGGCGACGGCGAACCCGGTGACGAACGCCGACTCGGCCGGCAGGCCCGTCTTCGCGTCGGCTCCGGCGTCGAGGACGCGCCGCCGATCTGGGCCCCCACGGCGACACCGATCACGCGGGTCACGACGAGCAGGCTGGTGGCGATGCCGGTGTCGCTTGGTGGCGACAGCGGTGGCGGCGCTGGACAGCAGGGCCGTGGAAGCGACGGCCGCGGCGAACCCGACCAGCACCTTCGCCAGGGACCAGTTGCCACTGCGCGGAGTGCAGCCACACCAGAGCGAACATCGTCGCCGCCGTCACGACGGCGCCCGTGGCCACCGCTGGCACGTGCGCCGAAGCGCCGCGGCCGCGACTCCGCCGACCGAGTCGCTCAGCGATCCGGCGATCGCGCCCGGCAGCAGGAACAGTCCGATGTCGGTGGTGCTCGCTCGAAGCCGCAGCCGTCCGCCGGCAGCGCGAACAGCTGCGGCAGCAGGAAGACGACCATGCCGAAGCCGGCGGCTATGACGAGGGTGAGCACGCACGCGTGCCACATGGCGGGCTTGGCCAGCATGCGCAGATCGACCATCGGCGAGGCGGTCCGGCGCTCGACGGCCACCCACGTGGTCGCGAGGGCGGCCACGAGCAGGACGAGTGCGACGACCGCGAGGGGCGGCAGGCCGGAGCCGGTGACCTTGACGAGCCCGACCATGAACACGAGCAGGGTTCCGCTCAGCAGGAGCATACCGGGCCAGTCGATGCCCTCGTCCGACCGGGACGGCGGATCATGCGGCATCTGCCGGGTCAGGGACGAGCGTCGCCGCGACGATGACGATCGTCGGCAGCGCGAACATCCAGTGCCAGGACAGGCCCTCCGAGATCGGGCCCGGCGAACGACGTCCCCACCATGCCGCCGCCGGTGAACAGTGCCATGACCACACCGATCGCCACCTGCGAGCCTGCTGCGGCAGGTGCCTGCGCACCAGGATGAAGGAGAGCGGCAGGGCGCCCACCATGACGCCCTGCAGTACCCGACTGAGCAACAGCACCGGCAGGTTCGGTGCGAGGGCGGCCAGCAGTCCTCCGGCCGAGACGACGGCCATCAGCAGGATCAGGACCCGCTTGCCGCCGTAACGGTCACCGAGCTTGCCCGCGACGGGGTGCGACGACCGCGCCGGTGACGAGCAAGGTGTTGCAGCTGATCAGGGCCCCTTCGGCAGGACTGACCCCCAACTCGCCCTGAAGCAACGGAAGTGCGGGCTCCAGCACGGACTGCAAGGTGCCGAGGGCGAGGGCCAGAGACCGAGGGCAGCGATCGACAGCTTGCCGATGCGGGCCGGGCCGCCCGGCGAGGTCCGCCCTTCGAATGGGGATACGGATACTGATCCGGACGTGGTTCTGGACATGGATTCGGATACGGATGCGGATACGGATTCGGACGAGTCATTCCACACGCGTGGATCACTCCAGACGCCGTCAGGCTGAGGGAATGCGCGAGATGAGCGCGCCTTCCACACTTCCTTCCGGCACCCCTGCCGGGCATCGTCCCCGCAGCCGTCTGCCTCTGGTGCGTACGCACCAGCCACGCATGCGTCTTGGTGCGTAGGCACGTGATCCGCGGCTGTTGCTCGGTGGCGGTGACGCGGCCCTCGGTACGGCCCGATCAGCTGCCGGGAAACGTATGATCACCAGATGTCTGAGATGACGACCGAGAGCGCAACCGGCTGGCTGGCGAGCGACGAGCTCGAGTCCGCGCGGGGCCGTATGCCGATCCTGTATGTAGAGGCGCGTCCCGGTACGGGTGGACGACAGTGGCCAGGTCACGCACGTGGGCCTGCTGCTGCGCATCGGCCCCGACGGAACGGTGAGCCGGAGCCTGGTCTCAGGGCGCGTGCTCCACCACGAGCAGCCGCGCACCGCGCTCCTGCGGCACCTGGAGAAGGACCTCGGCCCGGTTGCGCTGCCCTCGTATCCCGGCAGTCGCTGCAGCCGGTGACGGTCGCCGAGTACTTCCCCACGCCCGGGGTGACCCCTTCCACGACCCGCGCCAGCACGCGGTGTCACTGGTGTACGTGGTTCCGGGTCAGCGGCGACTGCGCACTCCGCCAGGACGCCCTCGACCTGGTGTGGTTCACCCCGCAGGAGGCGCTGTCCGAGGCGGTGCAGAACGAGATGCAGGGCGGGCGTGGCGTACTCCTGCGGCAGGTGCTCGCGCATGTCGGGGCCTTGATCCGATCCGAGCGGCCGGTGCCCGGGGACGACGCGAGCGACGAGCTGCGCAACCCCGACATCAACCGCGTCAGCGCCCGAGGAGGAGGGGTCCGCGGCAGGTGGCGTCCCTCGCCACCTGCCGCGGGCCACCGGGCCGGGTCAGGCCAGGGTGACCCTCGACCGGCAGCTTCTTGATGCCGTTGACGAAGTTGGAGCGGCACCCGCGGCACGTCACCGGCCAGCTTGATGTCGGCCAGGCGCGGGACGAGTTCTCGAACATGATGCGGATCTCGGCACGGGCGAGGAGGTTGCCCAGGCACAGGTGCGGGCTGCCCTTGCCGAAGGTGACGTGGTCGTTGTTCTCGCGCGCCACGTCCAGGTCGTACGGGTCGGTGAAGACGGCCTCGTCACGGTTGCCGGACGCGTACCACATGACGACCTTGTCGCCCTCCTGATGCGCGCTTGCCGCCGAGCTCGACGTCGCGGGTGGCGGTGCGACGGAAGTGGTAGACGGGGAGGCCCAGCGCAGGAACCTCCGTGGCCGAGGGATCAGCGACGGGTCGTCCCGCAGGCGGGCCAGCTGCTCGGGGTGCTGGAGCAGCGCCAGCATGGCGTGGGGACATGGCGTGCCGGGTCGTCTCGGGTTGCCGGCGACGACCAGCAGCAGGGAAGTAGTTGTCGAAGTCCTGGGCGGAGAGCGGCACTCCGTCGCGCGGGGTCTCGTTGACGAGCCGCGAGACGATGTCGGTGCCGTCCCCGCCGCGCCGCTTCGCGGGCCAGCTTCCCGCCCGTACTCGAAGACTTCGAGGGAGGCGAGCGGAACGGCAGGTCGCGGTACTGCTCGCCTCGGCGCCGTGCAGCAGCACGTCGGCGTAGTCGGGGTCGGTGTTGCCGATGATGCGGCTGCCCCAGTCGATCAGCTGCTGGCTGTCCTCCGGCGGGACGTCGAGGAGGCGGCGAGCACTGTTGATGGGGAAGTCGGCCGAGATCTCCTGGACGAAGTCGAAGTGGCCCTGGGCAGGGCGGCGTCCAGGGTCTGGGCGGTCAGGCCGCGCAGAAGTCCGCGTAGCCGTTGATGACGCTCGCTGCGCCGAACTGGCGCTGGATGACGCTGCGCAGGGCGCGGTGGCGGACGCCGTCCATCTCCAGGATGGAGGCGCGCTTTCTGATCTGGTCCTCGTCGACCTCTTTCGAGGCTGACGAACTCCGTCGGACGTGAACGTCTGCGCGTCGCGGTCGACGGCCGCGATGTCGGCGTAAGCCGGTGACCGCCCAGGAAGCCCGAGTTGGGGGTGTCCTCCTCCTGCCAGTGGACCGTCCTCGTGGCGCGTGTGTGTGCGAAACATCTGCCAGGGCGTGGCTCGGTCGCGTAGTTTAGGCTCAGGTCGGCGAGGTCGACGTCGGCCAGCGGCAGCGGCTCGGCGAGGCGTTCGCGCAGCCTCGGCCGCGGTGGTGGGGGTGGCGACGGTGGGCTGGGCACGCGTGGTCTCCTCCGGGCGGCGGCCGGGGCGTTCAGAGGTGGAAGGCGTACTCGGTGAACTCCAGCCGGTGACGCCGCTGGCAGCGCTCGACCTCGTCGCGAATGCGCTTTGTACGAGGTAGGGAGAGCGGTGAAGTCCTGCCGAGCAGCCGGCGAGCGCGGCGTCCGCTCCTCCAGGGCGTCGAGCGCGGCGGGCAGCGTCGTTCGGCAGCATCGGGGACGTGGTGCCGCAGCCGTAGCCCTCCAGCGGGCGGCCGGCTCGCCGGGCCGGGACGCCGAGCAGGGCGGCGGGCCAGGGTGGCGGCGCACCAGCAGGTGCACGGGCTGGCGCTGGCGTCACCGAGGCGCAGCCTCGAGGCGGGATCCCGCGCCGCGCTCGGGCGGGGACGCGGACCATGGTGCTGCGACGCCGTCCAGGCCCCAGTCGATCAGCCAGGGGGCGAGGGGTGTCGGGGCCGAGGCGCGGTACGAGTCGACCGTCGGGCTGGCCAGCGCGGTGAGGGCGGGGGCGTGGGCGAGGATGCCCGCGATCGCGTGCCGTGCGGTGGTGACAGGTCTGTGCGGTGCGGACGGGTCCTGAAGGTGTTGCGCCTTCGCCGTCGACGCAGGACAGGGTGCAGGTGGAAGCCCGAGCCACCCGCGTGTCGTTAGAACGGTGGCTTCGCCATGAAGGTGGCCAACCCGGCCTTGCGCGGCGAGTTCCTTGGACCGCCGCCTTGAAAGCGGAAGGCGCGGCCGGCGGCGTCCATGGCGTGCGAGTGGGTCAGGTTGATCTCGAACTGCGAGCCGTCGAACTCGTGGTTGCCGCTGCTGACGCCGATGTCGAGGTCGCGCAGCAGCGCGCAGGGTGCGCAGCAGGGCGGTTGTCGCCGTCGGCGCGCAGGCCGGCGGTGTAGACGACGCCGGCCGCGTCGCTGTGGCGGCGCCAGCCCTGCGGGGGCGTCGGGGGCCGCGTCGCACAGGAAGTACCCAGCCCGGTCCCACGACGGGGTGCAGGCCGCCGGGCGCAGCGGTCGACGACGGAGCGCAGCAGGTCGCGGGGCGACTTGAGCGCCGGCCGCCCGGTGGCCGGGTCGGTGACGTTGCCGAGGCAGGTGGCGACGCCGGGTTCCCACGGCAGCGCGGTGAGGGTGTCGAGGTCGGGGCGTACGCAGATGCCGGGCAGGCCGGCGTCCAGCCCGCCGGCGACCGACCACGTCGCCCTGCGGGCCGGTGTGGTAGACGGCGCGGCAGAAGGCGAGGCCGTGTGGTCGCAGGCCGAGGGCAAGTGGTCGAGCAGGACGCCGCGGGCCCGGTCGGTGCCGATGAGGTCGGGGGTAGGGTCACCCGGACCACGTGCCGATGCCCTGGGCGGCGAGCCGCGTTCCATGTGCTGGCGGACGCGGTGCCGGATGCGCTCACCGGTGTCTCCTCTGCGGGAAGGCGCCTCCCAGCACGCGGGGCGCTGGGGAGCGAGTGGGCGGCAGGCTGCGAACCGCGGCAGGCGCAGGAGCCACTCACCTTGTTTGATGCCAAACGGTATGGACGCCGCCACCTTCCCGCAAGGGTTCCGTCGCAGAAATTTATCCATCCGGATAGCTATTGACCAGGGCCCGGCCGCTTCCTATGTTGCTTTGAAGCCAAACGAGTTGGGGTCGGCGAGTCCGCAGCTCTTGGGCGGGGCCCGGCCCTTTCGTGACCGGGCCCCTTTTCCCTCTTTTGACTCATTGACGCCCCCGCAGTCCCAGGAGACAGGCCCATGAAGGTCGTCGTCGACATGAACAAGTTAGGACCACGGCCAGTGCACCTTCTGCCGCCCCGACACGTCTTTCAGCTGCGACGACGCCGGACGCCTGGCGTACGTCCCCGACCCGGACGACGCGCTGCGTCGACGAGGTCGAGGAAGCCGCCGACACGCCCGTCCGCTCCAGGCCACCCGGATCGAGCTGGCGCCGTGAGCGCACCCCCGTGGTGGCTCGGCGCCCCATGGCCGGACCGCGCGCCGCCGAACAGCGTGCGCCGCTGGCTGGGCGGACCGATCACCGTCGTCGGCGACGAGCCCCACTATGCCCTGACAACCTGGCCTCTCGGGTGAGGTCCTGCCGAAGGCGTCCCTCGACCCCGCCGTCTTCCGCGGGCCAGTGGACCGATGTCGACTGGCGCTCTGGCACCGCGCGACGATGCGCCGACCGACCTGCGACATCTGCACTCGCCGGACTGGGACGAGACGGTCCCGTACAGCGGCCTCGTCGTGGGCCACCGGCATGCGCCCGCGCGCCGCCTGCGCTGCCCCGGCCCTCACCGCCGAACGCCACCGTACGCACTCTGGACGACGCCCAGACCTGCGAGACCGCTTTCATTGGGTAGGGAGTTCGCGCCGCGTCGGCGGCCGGATCTGGTCACTGCAAGGTCGCCGCCACCGCCGTGGCGCTTCGGCGCCGCCGAGGTCACCGTCGCCGACCCGCTGCCGCCGCCCATGCATCGGCCTCGCTCGGCGAACCTCGTGCATCTCCGCTGACCCGCCACGAACAGCGCGGCGTCCGCTGCTGCGGCACCGGCGTGGCTGGCTGAGGGCGAGGGACCACGTCACTGGCGATAGACCCGCGGACGGCACCGTCCTCGCGGCGGACGTCGTCGTCGAATCGGTGGGCTCCGTCGCCAACACCGAATGGGCTCGACGGCAACGGCCTCGACCCACCGACGGCGTCTCACCGACGAGCACCTTCCGCGTCGGCGGCCGCCCGACGTCGTCGCCGTCGGCGACGTCGCCCGCTTCCCCAGCGCCCGCTACGACGGCGCGCCCCGCCGCGTCGAGCACTGGTCCATCCCCGGACACCGCCAGCCACGCCGCCAAGGTGCTCGCCGCCCACCTGGCCGGCACCGACGCCGACCTTGCGCCGTTCGGTCCGCTGCCCACCTTCTGGAGCGACCAGCACGACCTCCGGCCCCAGTCCCTTCGGCGCCCCTGTCCTCGGCAGGACGACATGCGCGTCTCTGGGACGGCGACCCGACGGCGACGTCCTCGCTCGGCTACCACTGGGCGGACCGCCTCGTCGGCGTCGTGGCCCGGGCGGCCAGTCCGCCGTCGCTCTCCGCCGCTCCGCTACCGCGCCGAACTCCCTCGGGCAGCCCGCCCTCACCGCCTAAGGAACCCCTGCGTCCCGACATCTCCCAGGTCCGCGATACTTCCACCCCAAGATCGGCGACGCCTCGTCCCTGATCCCCGCCGCCGTGGCGCTACCCGCACCTGCTCACCGTCGAGTACCGCACCGACCCGGCCCGGGTGCGCGAACTGCTGCCCGAACCGCTGGAACTGGGTCGACGAGGACCCCGGAACGGTCGCCCTCATCTGGGCCGACTGGCAGTCCTGCTCCGCCGACGGCCACGAACCTCGACCCGGTGCTCGCCCAGTACAAGGAGGGCCTTCGCGGTCGTCCGCTGCAAGTACCAGGCCGTACCTACACCCGCTGCGTAAACATCTCGGGTCGATGAAAGTGACTTCGCCATCGCCCGCGGGACTGCACCCAGGGCTACCCGAAGAAGCTCGGCTCCATCCACCAGACCCGCCCCCACCCTTACGGTCCCGCCCCCGCGCACGAGGCCGGCGCCCGCTTCGGCGCCACGCTCGCCGCCGCCGACCGGCGCCTGGCCCAGGCCGTCGTCACCCTGCGCGAACCGTCCGAGACCAACGGGTTCGTCAACGCCCACCCGATGGCCCACCACCGCTGGCTGCCCTCCATCGAGAAGGCGCGCGGGCCTCGCCCTCGACGAGCTGGATCGCTAGACCGGCGCCGCCCTTCGAAGGCGGTCAACCGTGGGCCGGTGACGCCGAGTTGGAGCTGTTCGAGGCACCCACCGAGGAACTGGGCCTCGGTCTTGAGGTCCGCGAGCCGACCGGCGCCTCACTACCGCCAGATCGGCGTCAGTCTGGGACGGCGGCCGGCCCCTGGAGTCCTTTCACACACGTCCGGCGCCGAGTGACCCCGCCCCACCGGACCCACAGGAGCCTCCGACAGATGACCGAGCACACCCTCACGGTCGCTCGGGGTCACCGTCGACACCCGGCACTGGATCGGCGGCCGACGCGTCGCCTCCGCCGGGCATCGCTCACCGACGTGTCGCCCATCGACGGCAGCGCCATCGGCGCGATCTCCCGCACCCTTCGGCCGAGGCCGCCGAGGCCGTCGCCGCCGCCGCAAGGCCGCCTTCCCCGGCCAAGCCGCCACCCGCGCGCCGATCGCGCCCCGCATCCTGCACGCGATCGCCGACGGCGTCGAGAAGCGCCTCGAAGAACTCTCGCCGTCGTCGTGAGACCACCGACAATCGGCGTCTCCTGCTGCGCTCGCACCGCCGTGGCGTCAGCGCCGCGCGTCGCCCACAACTTCCGCTTCTTTCGCCGACTGGCCGCTCACGCTCTGACCACGACGATTTCTCTCGGAGACCCGCGTGCCAGGCTCAACCACGTCATCGCTGGGACCCGGTCGGCCCCTGCGTCCCTCGCAGCCCATGCCGTGGAACGCGCCGCTGATGATGGCGCCGTGGAAGGTCGCCCCGGCGCTCGCCGCGGGCGGCCACCGTGGTCCTCGCTTCCGCCGAGTGGACCCCGCTGACCGCCCTTCGCTGCTCGCCGATCATCGCCGCCGAGGCCGGCACTGCCCGCCGGTGTCCTCAACATCGTGCAGGGCTACGGCTCCGAGATCGGCGACGCGCTGACTCCGCACCCCCGACGTCCGCCGCATCAGCTTCACCGGATCGGTGCCCACCGCCAAGCACATCGCCGCCTCCGGCCCCCGGAACCTCACCCCCACCGGCTTCGGTCCCGGCGGCAAGTCACCGCTGTTGGTGTTCTTCCGCCGACGCCGACCTCGACCTGGGCCGCCGTCGACCTGGCCGTCGAGTGCACGACAATCGCGCAGGTCCGCCTCGCCGCGACCCGCATCCTCGTCGAGGAGCCGATCGCCGAGGAGTTCACCCGCCGTTTCACCGAGAAGGCGGCCGGAATCCAGCAGGGCGACCTGCGCGACTGAGCGAGGCCACCGACGTCGGCCCCAACATCCACCTCTCGCCAGCTGGAGAAGATCGATCGGCTTCGTGGCGGCGCGCGCTTCGCGGCCGGCGCCCGTACCGTCGTGTCGGCGGGCCACCCGGGCGAGGGCCAGTACTACGCCCCGACGCGCTTCCTCACCGACGTCGCCCAGGACTCCGAGATCGTGCAGGAAGAGGCCCGGCCCCGTCCTGACTCTCCAGACCTTCCGCGACGAGGACGAGGCCGTCCGCCTGGCCAACGACACCCGCTTCGGCCTGGCCGCCACCCTCGCCACCGGCGACCACGAGCGCGCCGACCGCGTCACCGCGCAGCTCGTCGCCGGCACCGTCTGGGTCAACTGCTTCTTCGTCCGCGACCTCCAGGCCCCCTTCGGCGGCTCGCGCGAGTCCGGCGTCGGCCGTGAGGGCGGCACCTGGAGCTTCGACTTCTACTGCGACCCTCAAGAACACCGTCAGCCCGCCCCGAAGGGATGGAAGGACCATGGGTGAGATCGTCGGGGCGGGCCTGCTCGCCCACGTCCCCACCATCGTGCTGCCCGAGGAGACCTGCCTCGAACTGAACGAGGCAAGGATCACCTCGTCACGGGGCTCCAGGAACCGCGCAGGGAAGCCTTCGAGCGGGAGGGCCCGACAGTTACGACACCGTCGTCGTCCTGGACTCCCACTGGGCCACGACCGTCGAGTTCGTCGTCACCGGGACAGGACCGCCGCGCGGGGCCTGCCCACCTCCGGAGGAGCTGCCGCGCGGCATGTGCCGCATGGCCCTTACGACTTCCCGACCCCGAACTCGCCGCGAACATCGCGAAGTCCGCCGACCGGCACACGGCACCTGATCACCGCGATCACGCCGACGCGTACCTGCCGATCTCACCGCGCCACGATCAACCTGTGGCGTACCGGCGAGGGTCTGCCCGACAAGCGGTGCGACCATCGGCGTCTGCCAGACCGGTGACATGGAGGACCATCTGCGCCTGCCGGGCCCTCGCCGACGGCATCGCTTCGCCACTCCCGGGCGCCGCGTCCTGCCGATCGCGCCTCCGGCGCGCTGTCGCATCACCTTCTGGCCGCCGCGCGAATCCGCGCGACCACGAGTCCAGCGCGACCTCGGCGCACATCTTTCACCGCCGAGGCCCGCGAGGCCGACCTGGAACGCATCGCCTGGTTCAAGTGAGGGCCGCCACGACAAGGTCCTCGGACACCATGGACGAGTTCGGGAAGTACAAGCCCGAGGCGAAGTTCTTCCACTACCTGGATGAGATGGCGGGCGCCCTCGGTGAGCAGGCCTGCACCGCCAGGGCCGCCAAAGTACGGCGATTACGAGAACTCGATCGGCACCGGTCAGGTCCACCTCTGGTCTGGACCGCCCGGCCGACGGCTGGACCGGCTGCCGAACGCGCACCGCACCTCGGACGCACAGCCGCGCCTAGAAAGGCTCATGTCTCGCCCGCTCCGGAGTACCGCGCAGTTGCCTCCTCCTCGACGGCGCCGCCGTCGAGGTCGGCCGTCGACGGACGAACTCGTCGCCGGTGACGGCCGCCGCGTCAAGACCGACGAGGCCCACCACCTGCCAGCCGGTCGTCCCCTCCAAGGTGATCGCGGTCCACCCAACCACCGCAGCCGCGTCGACGAGCTCCAGATCGGCCTGCCCGACACCCCCATCGTACCTCCACAAGCCGACCTCCTCGCTCAACAGCCACCAGGGCGCGACATCGTCCGCCCAGAGGGGCTGCAAGTGGCTCAATCCAGCGAGGGCGAGTGTCGCCACCGTCATCGCAGACCGCGCGCAACATCGCCCCCGGCCGACGCGAGTAGACTCGCCGCGCTGCCATCCGTCGCCAACGACTACGGCCTGCACGACTTCCGCGACACCGACGCCGGGTCCATGCTCCGGGTCAGCGGGCTCGACACGGTGCCCGCTCGGCCCCGGCCCATCACCGACCGGGACTTCCGCGGCAAGGCGGCTGCGCACGTACGTCAACGGCGAGGTCGTCCAGGACGGCCTGACCGACGAGATGAAGTGGGACATGCACTACCTCGTCGCCGACATCGCCCGCACCATCACCCTGTACCCCGGCGACGTCCTGCTCTCTCCGGCACCCCGGCCAACTCCCGGCCGGTGCAGCCCGGTGACGTGGTCGAGGTGGAGGTCGAGGGCCTCCGGGATCGCCTCATAAACCATCGTCGTCACGGGTCACACTGCGATCCGCGGCGACGTCGTGGCGCGCAGCCGACCGAGTCGGAGGCAGTGCTGTCCACCGCCCTCGGCGGCGACCGGGAATTCCGTGGCATCAGGCCGCCGAAGCGCTGACGGCGAGGTCACGGCGTAGGGTCGACGGCATGACCGACCCCGTCGAGCCCGCCGCGCACCTGCCGCTCCCGCAAAGCGCGCGTCACGAACTACGGCACGTGGCCGGGCCGCCCTGCTGGACGCCGCGGTCCGCGTGGTGGCCCGCGGCGGTCTGCGCAGCCTTCACCTACCGGGCCGTCGCCCAGAGGCCGGGGTCACCCACGGCCGTACGTGCACCACTTCGGTTCGCGCGACGCGCTGACCGAGGAGGCGGTCAGCCACGCCATCCACTCCTCGCTGAACAGCAGCGCCCTGGAGATCGGCACGGGCAAGCCCGCCGACTTCGCCGCCGCTCGGTGTGACATGGTCGACTCCGGGCCCGGAACTCCAGGCGTTCCAGCACGAGTTGCCGCCGGAGGCGCGCCGACGCCCCGAACTCCCTGCCGCACAGCTGCGCAGCCTGTACGAGGAGTACTTCGGGGCCAGCGCGCGCGGGAGCTGACCCGCATCCTGGACCGTGGCCGGTGAGCCGCGGCATGCTCGCGGCTCGTGTTCCGCCGCGCTGGAGGGCCTCGGTCCTGCACCAGCTGGCCTTCGGTGAGCGCGAGGTCACCGAAGAGGCACCGCCGAGCTCAGGGGTCTCGCTGGAGCGGCTGTCCGAGGACCCGGACACCGACTGAACACCTCCGGCACATCGCCGCCGGGTCGCCGCCGCGCACGCAGCGTGGTCGTCGCGGGAACTCCCCGTCCCGTTCTTGCGGGATCTCGCTGCCCTCACCCCCTGTCAAACGGATAGCGTTCGGCCCGACGATGAGGCAACTCGTTTGGCCTGAAATCCTTCTCCCTGGCAGGTGATCCGAGTGGACAGTCAGACGGTTTCCCGCGGAGCGGACCGTACGGGACGCCCCCACTGCAGCCACGCTCAAACCCAACGCCCTCGGCGTTCTGGGCATCCTCTTTCTTTCGTGCTCGTCGGGTCAGGCCCCGCTCACTGCATCGCCGGAGCCGTCCCGATCTCGATCGCCACCGGCAACGGATCCGGCACCCCGGCCGCCTACGTGCCGGCCGGAGCCGTGATCCTCCTCTTCTCCGTCGGCTTGGTCGCCATGGGCCGCCACGTCGTCGACGCCGGAGCCTTCTACACCTACATCGCACCGGACTCGGCCGCACCGCGCCGGCGCCGGCAGCGCCAGCGTCGCCCTGTTCGCCTACTCGCGTCATCCAGGCCGCGATGTACGGGCTCTACGGCGCCACCCGTCGCCGCCCTCGTCGCCGACCATTACCCCTCGACCTGCCCTGGTGGGTCTACAACTCTTGGTGACCATGGCCGTGGTGCAGGCACTGGGAAGCCATGGGCATCGAGATGGGCGGCCAAGGTGCCTGCCGTCTTCGTGCTCTCGCCGAGTTCAGATCCTGCTCGTCTTCGGCCTGGTCACCCTCATGGGCGTGGCCCGAGGCTCGGCGCCGCCGACAGTTTCCTCCCGTCGGCCGCGCTGCAGGGCGCCCCCTGGCGTCGCGGTGATGTTCGCCAGCCGATGTCTGGCTTCGAGGCCAATACATCTACGGCGAGGGAGCTAAGGAACCTAAGAAGACCGTGCCCGCGCGACCTACCTCTCGGTCGTCGTCACCGGATTCTTTCGCCCTCACCTCCTGGATGCCGATCTCGGCCTACGGAGCCTCCAAGGAGCACTCCGCGCGGCGGGCGCCGCCCTGGCCTCCGGAGACTCTTTTTTTCGGGCTTCGTCTGCCCCGATCGCCGACCAGTTCGGCGGCTGGGTCAACGACGTCCTGCCGATCCTGCTCGCCACCTCCCTGTTCGCCGGCATCCTCACCTTCCACAACTCCGCCAACCGCTACCTGTTCGCCCTCGGTCCGCGACGGGACAGCTCCCTGCCCGGCTGTGCCGCCTCGCCCGGCACTGCCGTGGACGGCCGGCTGCGTCCAGACCGTGATCGCCGTGCTCCTCGTCGTGCCGTTCGCCCTGGCCGGCAAGGACCCCGTCCTCACCCTCTCCTGGTTCAGCGGCCCGTGCTCGCGATGATGCTGCTCTACCTGCTGACCTTCGGTGTCGGGCTCATCGTGTTCTTCCCGCCGTCGCCGCGTCGACCAGCGGGTCTGGAACACCCTGATCGCGCCCCTGCTCGGCGCGCTCGGCATCGCCGGTGCGATCTGGCTGATCTCGCCAACTTCACCACCCTGATCGGCGGCGAGGCGGGCACCGCGATCTGGCTGGTGCTCAGCGTCCCCGTCGTCCTCGCCCTCTCGGCGTGCTCAACCAACGGCTCCGGCGCCGAAGCACCACCGCTCCCACCGGCGGCTGACCCGCTCACCCGCTCGGCTCGCGTCGTACGGCTTCGCGTCCCCTCGGCACGCCGGAACTCGCACGCGACGAGCGGCGGACCGGCCCGCCCCCGACTTCCCTTCTCGGCTCCGTTCCCTGGAGGACCACGCATGACCGCACACCACGACGCGCCGGCTCCAGCGGGCCAAGGCGTCTCCCAGCCGTCCGGCGCCCACCTGATCGACGTGTGCCGAAGAGGCCGGAGGCGGGGGCGAGTTCTCGCGATCTCACCGCGCGACGGCCGGAAGCTCGCCTCGGTCGCCGACGGCGGCGAAGCCGAGGTGAACGCCGCCGTCGCCGCCGCACGCCGCGCTTTCGACCCACGGCCCCCTGGCCCCGCATTACGGCACCCGCGGACCGCGGCCGCACCCTTGATCCGGGTCGCCGAACTCCTCGACGCACACCGCCGAACTGGGCCCTCACCGTCAGCTTCGAAATGGGCAAGCCCATCACCGACGCCCACGACATCGAACTGCGGGCCGTCATCAGCACGTTCCGCTGGTACGGGCCAGCTCGCCGGACAAACTCACCGACGAGTCCCTCCCGCACACGCACGACGCCCTCGCCCTCGTCGTCACGCGAGGCCCGCCGGCGTCGTCGGCGCGAAGCTCGTGCCCTGGAACCTCCCGCTGACCCTGGCGGGCTGGAAGGTCGCCCCCGCACCGGGCCGCAGGCTGCACCGTCGTACTCAAAGCCGTCCGAGAACTCGCTCCCTGTCGCGCTCCTCCTGGGCCGCATCGCTCCTGGAGGCCACGGCCTCCCGCCGGGCGTCCTCAACGTCGTCTAACGGCACCGGACCCGTGACCGGCCGCGCCCTCGGCGCCCTGCACCCCGACGTCGACGTCCTGGCCTTCACCGGCTCCTTACCGCCGTCGGCCGCCCACTTCCTGCACTACGCCGCCGACCCAACCTCAGCGGGTCTGGCATTTCCGAACTCGGCGGCAAGTCACCGGGCATCATCGCTTCCCGACGCCCCCGACCTGGAGAAGGCCGCTTCGCCACCGCTCGCCTGGGGCATCTTCTTCAACCAGGGCGAGATGTGCACCGCGCCCTCCCGCCTCCCTCGTGCACGCCTCCGTCGCCGAACAGGTCACCGAAGCCGCCGTGGCCCGCGCCCGCGCCGCTGCGCGTCGGCGACCCCTCGACCCGGCCACCGAGATGGGCGCCACTCGCGGGCGAGAGTCACCTCGCCCGCGTCCTCGACTTCCCGCACGTCCGCGCGGGCGGAGACTGACTTTGGCGCCCGCATCCGCACCGGCGGAGCGCGCACTCACCGACACCGGCGGCGTCTACCTCCGAACCCACCGTCTTCGATCACGTCGCCCCCGACAGCCGCCTCGCCCGCGAGGAGATCTTCGGCCCCGTCCTGTCCGTGCTCACCTTCGACGACCTCGACGAGGCCGTCGCCCTCGCCAACGCGACCGAGTACGGCCTCGCCAGCCGGCCTGTGGGACCTCCGACCTGTCGACCGCCCATTCCAGGTCTCGCGCCCTCAAGGCCGGCACGGCGTCAATCCGCTACGAGGAGGGCGTGACTCACCGTCCCCTTTCGGCGGCATGAAGCAGCCGTGGCAACGGACGCGACGAGTCCGCCCACGCCCTGGAGGCGCGGCACATGTGGAACCGAAGACGACCTTGATCCAGCTGTGACGACGACGGCCCGCGCTCTCATCGCGATCCGCCCGCTTCCGCGCCACCTCCGCCCTGCGCTGCGCCGCAGAGGCGTCAACGCCCGCGCGCTGATCGAGGCCGTCTGGCGGGCGGGCGGTAGCAGAACCGGGCCACCATCCACCCCACCGACCCGGCCGACAGCGACGTCGCCGCCGCCTGCCTTCGCCTGTCGCTTCGACGGCGTCCTGCTCGGCGGCGAGCACCCCGCACCGCACCGCTACGGAGCACCGGACGCCCATCGATGGCGGTCTCACGACGTCGACGACCTGCAGGACGCGTGCGTTCGACTCCGAAGCGTCGCCCGCCAGGCACTGGCGGGCGGACTCCCGCTCCTGGCGATCTGCCGCCGCGGACTGCAAGTGGTCAACACCGTCCTGGGCGGCACCCTCCACCAGGACATGGGCGGCCTCGCGCCGCGAACACCGGCACGTCCGGCATCCCGCCTGGGCACACTCGCCCCCGGCTCGGCCCCGGCCCGCATCACCGCGACCGACAAGACCGAAGGCTGCTACCACCACTCAGCAGCGGACCGCCTGGGGAGGGGCCTGCATCGCTCGCCCGGGCCGCCGACGAAACGATCGAGGTCGAACTCGCCGACGCCCGTGCCCTGCTTTGTAGCGGTGCAGGGCACCGAAGACACCGCGCACGAGGATCGCCCAGCAGCGCTTCGTCGACCGCGCTGGGGCGGGCAGCACCCTCTGACGTCCAGCAGGGGCTCAGCTCAGCTTGACGCCTGCCTGGCGCGGCGTCGGCGCCCTCGCCGTTGAGGAGCAGAAGCGACTGACGGCGCTCCTCGCCGTCCTCCCTCGACCTGGAGCACCACCTTGCGCAACCCGTTTCGGCGAACCACGGCACCCGTCGTCGCTCAGCCGGGACGTCACGAACGCTTCCTCGCCGTTGAACGCGGGGGAACACCTCGCGCATGAAGTCCTCAGCCCTCGTCCGCTGTCAGGCCAGCAACACGAGCCGTCCGTCGGTCGGATGACCGGCCCGGCGCAACAGCCCGCGCGCGACACCAGCGTGCGGGCCACGCCGGTCAGCGTGCCCTTTGGAGATGCCCGCCTCTCGGCGACGTGCCGGGTCTCCGGACTCGCCCCACACCCAGACCACCCACAGCAACGGCACGAACGCGGTCCAGGTGAGATCCGACCCGCGCAGCACCGAGCGCCCTCCAGATGCTGACGCACGGCGGACGCGGCCCGGTAGATGCTGGGCCACCGCGGCCATCTGCTCCCGGCGGACGGGAATCCCCGAGCTTCGCCTCCGCGAGCTCTCTGCCTCGCTGATGGACCGCTGGCTGGGCACGGGCGCATCGTCACCGACCCGATCGTGGTCCCCGGGTCATTCGACCTCAAATTCGTAATACGGCGACGCCCTGCGGAACGGCCGGGTTGTCGTGATCTTCAGTGCTCCTGAGATGCTCGCCCGATGTGGCGCGAACTGATCCTGGAACTGTCGGCGGACGCGGAACTCGCCGAGCCTGCGACCAGCGGGGCCTTGGGCCGAGGCCGAGCGTGCAAGCTGGGCAGCCGCTGCCCGCGGATCTCGCGCTCCTGCTCCGCGAGTGCGACGGGAGTGCGCGCACTGGCGGAACCGACGTGGTGTGGAGCGCCGAACGGATGGCGTAAGGAGAACGCGTCCTCTGTACCTCGGCGGACTCTCGCCGAGCCTCTCGCATGCCCTTCGAGCCGCTGATGTTCTTCGGGGACAACGGTGGCGGAGACCAGTTCGCCTTCGTCAGTGATCCCAGAGCGAGGAGCGTGTTCGTCTGGGGACCACGAGAGGGACGGGCGTTCGTAGGGCGGCGAACGGGCTGGAGGACTATCTCGCGTCAGAGCCATGGAGGACCCAGGGGACTGGTGGCGGCTGACGGCTCGTTCCCGGCGGACGTACCGGGGCGGGACAGTGGCATGAGCGTGGGCTGGCAGAGGCAGCGGCGAGTTCCGTGAGCCTGCGAACCGAGTTCGGCCTCCGTGATCGAGGTGGATGGCGAGCGACGTCGGCGCGAGGAGTTTCGGTGCGTCGTGGGGCGGATCGTCTCGGACACGGGGTCCTGGCTCCGGGCGTTCGGCGTCCAGAGGAGGGTGTCCAGGGTGTCGTGCCGCTCAGTCGTCAGCCGCTGGGATGTAGCGATTGCACGAAGAGCGGTCGGGTGGCGACGGAGCGGCTTTCCGAGGGTGTGTCGATGGGGTACCGCGGTCTCGGTGACGACCTGGCGCACCGTCCAGCCGCTGCGCTTCTCGCCTCTCCCCGCGCTGGAGGACCGCCCAGCCCGGGCGAGCGCCGTGGGTGATGACCTGGCGGCGGAGCAGGCAACGGCCACGGACCGGCGTCGCTGCGGGCGCCGTCCACGAGCCTCGATGGGCTCCAGGGGCTGGCGCCGAAGCCGATGTCGACCAGCCAGCGGGTGCCGTCCAGGCCGACGATCAGGCATGGCGTGCGTCGCCGGACGCTGGTGGAGTCCGCACCCAGCTGGACCCGGCCTGAGACGGCGGTGAAGCGGGAACCCGAGTTTCTCCCAGCGCGGCGGCGAAGAGCACGGTGTGCTCGTACGCAGCCGCCCCGGCCACGGCGGGATCAGCTTCTGTCCCGCACCGAGGGCAGGTCGAGGCGCACCTCGCGGGCATGCAGGAAACTGTCGAGGGTGTCCCACCGCAGGGTCAGCACATTAGGCGCGCTGCCAGGCCCGCAGCGTGGTGAGGGTGGGGCCCGGTCGCCCTCGTATCCGAGGTGACTGAGGTGTAGGGCGTCCAGGCCGAGCTGCTCGCTGCTCCACATACCAAGGTCAACTTCCGTCCGGCGGGCGCCATCTCCGGGAACCAGCGCCTGACCGGGGCCATCGCAACGTCAGCTGTTGGCAGCCTGCTCCTTTGGCGAGTTCCTCGGCGATCTTGTCGCCTCCGCGGGAGCGCCACTTCACCGCCGCGTCGAGGTCGGACCATGGAGGACCGACCTGGCGATCACCGCCGTGACGGCGTCAGTCCATCAGGGCCCGCAGCGTGGCGCCCTGGGAGACGAGAGAGGGGTGCGCGAGACGAGACCGAACGAGGCGTCGTGCGAATGGTCACCGACGACCTTCTGCGGCCAGGCGCAGCGCCCGGACCGCTTTCGGCGCCCTGGCACGAACAGCGCACCTGCGGTCCCTCGGCCAGCATAGCGCGGAAGGGCAGGCTGGTGATGTTCTCCACCTCACCGAGCCTGGTGCGCCTGGGAACCGTCCTTCGCCCGGTCGCAGGCGGACGCCCTCGACACCGAACTGCATCAGGCTCCCACTCCTTCGTGCCGAAGGGTGACGCCAGGTAGTCGAGGACGCGCAGCAGCATCTGGATGCGCCCTTCTGGCCTTCTTCAGGATGGTGTACCGAAGGAACGGCGGGCCGCGACGTGGCCTCCGGGCGTGCCGTCGACCGCGTAGGGCAGCGCAGGTGCCGGCGTCAGCAGTCCCTTCGTGTCCGGGTATGCTGTCGTGTACGCCGAAGCTGTTCTTGCATCGAGCCGACCGTGCCATGTTGAGGAACAGCGTTGAGGTCGGGGAGGACAGGGACGTCGCGTCCGGGTGGTACGAGCGTTCTTGCGCAGCTGACCGGTAGGCGACGGCCTGCCGGTACCGCTCGTCGGTGTAGTTGAGGTGGAAGGCGCCGCTCTTGTCGACGGCCCATACTGCGGGGCGCGGTGAAGGGCGCACGAAAACGCGAAAGCGTTTCACGATAAATGCGAAACGGTTCCAAATTCCGAACTGAACGAAGTACACC
>NZ_JASERH010000092.1:0-9373 GCF_030766975.1 Streptomyces sp. KL116D
GGGCGAGGGCGAAGGTGCGGGCGCGGGGCGAGGGTGAGGGAGGGCGAAGGCGAGGGCGAAGGCGAGGGCGAAGGCGTTGCTCCGGGCGAGGGCAGGGCGCGGGTGGGGGGTCGCCCCGGGCGAGGGCGCGGGAGTCGGCGGGGGTCGCCCCGGGCGAGGGCGAGGGCGTCGGCGGGGGGGCGCCCCGGATGGGCCTGTTTTTTGGGGGCGCGGGGAACTGCGCGATCGGCCGGGGCGGACCCGTGCCCGACCGTGTGCCGGGGTAGCCGGCCGCCGCACACGGTCGGGCGCAACCGGTCCGCTACCCCCTGCGGAGCAGACGTGTCGCGCCCGCCGCCACCGTGGTCGCCAGGATCCAGCCCAGGAGGACCAGGACCGCCGCCAGCCACTGCCAGCCGCCCCGTAGCTGCCAGCTGCCCGACTGGCCGAGGTCGATCACGGGGAGGAGGAGGTCGAGGGTGAAGAGGGCCGAGTCCCAGTGCGGGCCCTCGCCGGGCTTGAGCGGCGGATGGTCGGCGTGGCCGAAAGCGACCGTGCTGACCCCCCAGAGCACGGCCATCCAGACCGCGGCCCGTCCCGGCCGGTACCCGTACGCGACCGTCCAGTCCTGGATGTAGCCCCACACCTTCGCCGCCAGCGGCAGCGTCTCGCGGCGCCGCCGCTGCTTGGCGAGGAGCACCTCGCGGGCGTCGGCGTCCTCGCCGCTGTTGCGCAGGATCGTGGCGAGCTGCTCGTACGGCTCGGGCCGGTACTCCGGGGTCGCGTCGGCCAGCCAGTTCAGCCGCCGGGTGAGGGGGAAGGAGCCGACCGGGATCAGGTTCTCGTACTGGAAGCCGCTGACCCGGAACTGGCCGGCCACCGGCCAGCTCGTCGACCGGTCGACGAGGTTGACGACCTTCGCGCCGGACAGCACCATCAGCCCGCGCTGCGGCCGCTCCCCGAGGAAGCGCAGCTCCGGGGTCTGCACCCGGCGGAACGACACCTCCTGGTCGTTCTCCAGCGTGAAGCGCGCCGAGTCCAGGTCGATCGCGTCGCCGAACCGCCCGTCGTCGAGCCGTACCCCGCCCACGCACTCGAAGCGCTGCACGCGGGTGCCGCGCGCGGGCGTGGAGCCGCTGGTCTGGCGGGGGTCGCCGAGCCCGGCCGGGGTCAGGTACAGCGTGCGCTCGACCGTCATCTGCGGGGCGTTCAGGGCGCGGCGCCCGTGCGTGTTGCTCAGCCGGCTGCCGCGCAGCGACAGGGAGACGCCCACCGTGGCGCCGCGCAGGCTCAGCTCGCCGTGCGTCTCCAGCATCTCGGCCTGGAGGTCCTGCCCGACCGACATCCCGTCCGCCATGATCGACTTGCCGCGCCGGTCCCGGAACACCACCGCCTGGTTGAGCAGGAGGTCCGTGCCGATGTGGGCGTCGGTGAGCCGGACGCCGTTGTGGAAGCGGCAGCGGGGGAGGTGCAGATCGCCCTCGGTGTGCACCCGGGCGGCCTCCAGGCGCGGCACCGAACAGTCCACGAGCCGCACCGTCGTGAAGTGCGCCTCCGGGAGCAGCACCTCCTTCTCGAAGCGGCACCCCTTCAACTCCACGTACGGGACGATCGTGCCGCCCGCGAGGTCGAGCACGTCGGTGATCTGCACGCCCTGGAGCTTGAGCGACGACACCCGGCCGCTCAGGGCCGGCGGGCCGTCCAGCAGCAGCCACGCCACGACCCTCGCCCGGACGCTGCGCTCGGGGCCCCAGGGATGCCCGCCGTGCGGGTCGTCCACCGCGGTGTCCCCGGCCCGCAGGTTGTAGACGCTCCCGTTCCGGAACGCCTGCCACATTCCGGCTTCCGCTGCGGTCAGTCCGTCCGGCACGTCCCCGTTGGCGCTGCCGGTCGTCGTCCCGTCGACCACGACTGCCCTGCCTCCCCGTATCCCCGTGTCCCCGGATCCCGGGATCCCGGGATCCCCGTGACCCGTACGACCCACCGGTCCCGCCGTCACCTGCTACTCGTGGGTTTCGTACAACTGTTCATGCCCGCTCGGTGACCGTCTGAACGCTAGCGGTGAAGGTCATCTTCCGGGGCCGGAACAACGGCCGAGACAGGGCGTGTATCAGCCATTGATACGGGCGCCCGGCGGCAAACCGGCGTCTGAGAGAATTGGTGCGTGATCTCTCGAATCGATCTGCGCGGCGCCGCCCTCCCCGAGGGCCAGGCCCTGCGCTCGCTGCTGCCCCGAGCCGACTTCGACGTCTCGGCCGCCCTGGAGAAGGTGCGTCCGATCTGCGAGGACGTGCATCATCGTGGCGACGCGGCGCTGATCGAGTACGGGGAGAAGTTCGACGGCGTACGCCTGGAGCACGTCCGGGTGCCCGCCGAGGAGCTGGCCAAGGCCCTCGCCGGTCTCGACCCCGCCGTGCGCGCGGCCCTGGAGGAGTCCATCCGCCGGGCCCGGATCGTCCACCGCGAGCAGCGCCGCACCAGCCACACCACGCAGGTCGTGCCCGGCGGCACGGTCACCGAGAAGTGGGTGCCGGTCGACCGCGTCGGTCTGTACGCGCCGGGCGGCCGGTCCGTCTACCCGTCGTCCGTGATCATGAACGCCGTACCGGCGCAGGAGGCGGGCGTCGGCTCCGTCGCGCTCGCGTCGCCGCCGCAGAAGGAGTTCGGCGGCCTGCCGCACCCGACGATCCTCGCCGCCTGCGCCCTGCTCGGCGTCGACGAGGTGTACGCGGTGGGCGGCGCCCAGGCCGTCGCGATGTACGCGTACGGCACCGAGTCCTGCCCCTCGGCGAACATGGTGACCGGCCCCGGCAACATCTGGGTGGCCGCCGCCAAGCGCTACTTCACGGGCCTCATCGGCATCGACGCCGAGGCCGGCCCCACCGAGATCGCGGTCCTCGCGGACGCCGGCGCGGACCCGGTGCACGTGGCGTCGGACCTGATCAGCCAGGCCGAGCACGACCCGATGGCCGCCGCCGTCCTCGTCACCGACTCGGCCGAGCTGGCCGCGGCGGTCGAGAAGGAGCTGGAGCCGCAGGTCGCGGCCACCAAGCACGTCGAGGACCGGATCGTGCCCGCGCTCACGGGCAAGCAGTCCGCGATCGTCCTCGTCGACTCCATCGAGGACGGCCTCAAGGTCGTCGACGCGTACGGCGCCGAGCACCTGGAGATCCAGACCGCCGACGCCGCGGCCCTGGCCCAGCGCGTCCGGAACGCCGGCGCGATCTTCGTCGGCCCCTGGGCGCCGGTCTCCCTCGGCGACTACGCGGCCGGGTCCAACCACGTGCTGCCGACCGGCGGCTGCGCCTGCCACTCGTCCGGCCTGTCGGTCCAGTCCTTCCTGCGCGGCATCCACATCGTCGACTACTCGAAGGACGCCCTCGCCGACGTCGCCGCCACCGTGGTGACGCTCGCCGACGCAGAGGACCTGCCCGCGCACGGGGCCGCCGTCAAGGCCCGCTTCGACTGGAAGGTACCGAACACCAAGTGACCGGCATCGACGACCTTCCCGTACGGGACGAGCTGCGCGGCAAGTCCCCGTACGGCGCACCGCAGTTGGACGTGGCCGTCCGGCTGAACACGAACGAGAACCCGTACCCGCTGCCCGAGCCCCTCGTCGCGCGGATCGCCGAGCGGGTCGCCGCCGCGGCCCGCGACCTCAACCGCTACCCGGACCGGGACGCGGTCGAGCTGCGCACCGAGCTCGCCAGGTACCTCACCCGCACGACCGGCCACGAGGTCACCCGCGACCAGGTGTGGGCGGCGAACGGATCGAACGAGGTGCTCCAGCAGCTCCTCCAGGCGTTCGGCGGACCGGGCCGCACGGCCCTCGGCTTCGAGCCCTCGTACTCGATGCACCCGCTGCTCGCCCGCGGCACCAACACCGGCTGGATCAGCGCCCCCCGGCGCGCCGACTTCTCCCTCGACGTGCCCGCGGCCGTCGAGGCGATCCGCACCCACAAGCCGCACGTCGTCTTCATCACCAGCCCGAACAACCCCACGGGCAACGCGGTGGCGGCCGAGGACGTCCTCGCGCTGTACGAGGCGGCGGGCCGCGACGCGGTCGTGATCGTCGACGAGGCGTACACCGAGTTCAGCCACGGCGCGTCGCTGCTGCCGCTGATCGAGGGCCGGCCGAACCTCATCGTCTCCCGGACGATGTCCAAGGCGTTCGGCGCGGCCGGACTGCGGCTCGGCTACCTCGCCGCCGACCCGGCCGTGGTCGACGCGGTCCAGCTGGTGCGGCTGCCCTACCACCTGTCGGCCGTGAACCAGGCGACGGCGCTCGCCGCCCTGGAGTACACCGACACGCTGCTCCAGTACGTGGAGCAGCTCAAGGCCGAACGCGACCGGGTGGTCGCGGAGCTGGCGGCGCTCGGCTTCGACGTGACCGTCGCCGACGCCAACTTCATCCAGTTCGGTGTTTTCCAAGATCCCCATGCTGTCTGGCAGTTCATCCTCGACCGCGGTGTCCTCATCCGCGACAACGGAGTGCCCGGACGCCTGCGGGTGTCCGTCGGCACCCCCGAAGAGAACGACGCGTTCCTGGACGCGGCCCGCGAAGTGAAGAAGGAGTACGGCGCATGAGCCGCGTAGGACGTATCGAACGCGTGACGAAGGAGACCTCCGTCCTCGTCGAGATCGATCTCGACGGACGGGGCAAGGTCGACGTGTCGACCGGGGTCGGCTTCTACGACCACATGCTCGACCAGCTCGGCCGCCACGGCCTCTTCGACCTGACGGTCAAGACCGAGGGCGACCTGCACATCGACTCGCACCACACCATCGAGGACACCGCCCTCGCCCTCGGCGCCGCCTTCAAGCAGGCGCTCGGCGACAAGGTCGGCATCTACCGCTTCGGCAACTGCACCGTCCCGCTGGACGAGTCCCTCGCCCAGGTGACCGTCGACCTCTCCGGCCGCCCCTACCTCGTGCACACCGAGCCCGAGAACATGGCGCCGATGATCGGCGAGTACGACACGACGATGACCCGGCACATCCTGGAGTCGTTCGTCGCGCAGGCCCAGATCGCCCTGCACGTCCACGTCCCGTACGGGCGCAACGCCCACCACATCGTGGAGTGCCAGTTCAAGGCCCTCGCCCGCGCCCTGCGCTACGCCTCGGAGCGCGACCCGCGCGCGGCCGGCATCCTTCCCTCCACGAAGGGCGCCCTCTAGTCATGAACGGCCTCGCGACCATCCTCATCGTCTTCGGCCTGTTCCTGCTCGGCGGCGTCTACTCGTTCGTCAAGCAGGGCATGGGCAAGAGCCTCATCACGCTGCTCTCGATCGCCGCGGCCATGTGCCTGGTCGCGGGCGTGCTGCGGCTCGACTACTGGAGCTGACCATGAGTTCCGCTGCCAGCAAGAAGGTCGTCGTCTTCGACTACGGCTTCGGGAACGTGCGCTCCGCCGAGCGCGCCCTGGCCCGGGCCGGCGCCGACGTCGAGATCACCCGGGACTACGACAGGGCCATGAACGCCGAAGGGCTGCTCGTCCCCGGCGTCGGCGCCTTCGCCGCCTGCATGAAGGGCCTCACCGAGGCCCGCGGCGACTGGATCGTCGGCCGCCGGCTCGCCGGCGGCCGTCCCGTGATGGGCATCTGCGTCGGCATGCAGATCCTGTTCGCGCGCGGCATCGAGCACGGCGTCGAGGCGGAAGGCCTCGACGAGTGGCCGGGCACCGTCGAGCCGCTGAAGGCCGACGTCGTCCCGCACATGGGCTGGAACACGGTGCGCGCACCGCAGGACAGTCGGCTGTTCGCCGGCCTCGACGCCGACGAGCGCTACTACTTCGTGCACTCGTACGCCGTCCGGCGCTGGGAACTGGAAGTGCACAACCCGCACATCCGCGCCCCGAAGGTCACCTGGGCCACGCACGGCGAGCCGTTCGTCGCCGCCGTGGAGAACGGCGCACTCTGGGCGACGCAGTTCCACCCCGAGAAGTCCGGCGACGCCGGAGCACAGCTGCTGAAGAACTGGATCGGAACCCTCTGATGACCGCCGAGAGCACCGTGAACAAGCTTGAACTGCTGCCCGCCGTCGACGTCCGCGACGGCCAGGCGGTCCGCCTCGTCCATGGCGAGTCCGGCTCCGAGACCTCCTACGGCTCCCCGCTGGAGGCCGCCCTCGCCTGGCAGAACTCCGGCGCCGAGTGGCTGCACCTGGTCGACCTGGACGCCGCGTTCGGCACCGGTGACAACCGCGCGCTGATCCGCGAGGTCAGCCAGGCCATGGACATCAAGGTCGAGCTGTCCGGCGGCATCCGTGACGACGACACGCTGGCCGCCGCCCTCGCCACCGGCTGCACCCGCGTCAACCTCGGCACCGCCGCCCTGGAGACCCCCGAGTGGGTCGCCAAGGTCATCGCCGAGCACGGCGACAAGATCGCGGTCGGCCTGGACGTCCGCGGGACCACGCTGCGCGGCCGCGGCTGGACCCGCGACGGCGGCGACCTCTACGAGACCCTGGAGCGCCTCAACGCCGAGGGCTGCGCGCGCTACGTGGTCACCGACATCGCCAAGGACGGCACGCTGCAGGGCCCGAACCTGGAGCTCCTGAAGAACGTCTGCGCGGCCACCGACCGCCCGGTCGTCGCCTCCGGCGGCGTCTCCTCCCTGGACGACCTGCGCGCCATCGCCGAGCTCGTGCCGCTGGGCGTCGAGGGCTCCATCGTCGGCAAGGCGCTGTACGCCAAGGCGTTCACGCTGGAAGAGGCGCTTGCGGCGGTCTCGTCATGAGTGACGCCGTACGCCGTGTGCGGTCCGGCGCGCCGTGGGAGGACGCCTTCGGCTACGCGCGCGCCGTCGAGCTGCCGAACGGTCTTGTCCTGGTCTCCGGCTGCACCTCCGTCGTCAACGGCGTCATCGCCGAGGGCGGCCCGTACGAGCAGGCGGTGAACGCGTTCTCCGTGGCGTTCGACGCGCTCGCCGAACTGGGGCTGACCCGCGACGACGTCGTCCGCACCCGGATGTACATCACGCACGCGCGGGACGTGGACGAGGTCGGACGTGCTCACAAGGAGCTGTTCGACGCCGTCCGCCCCGCCGCGTCCATGCTCATCGTCTCCGGCTTCGTCGACCCGTCGCTGGTCGTCGAGGTCGAGGTCGAGGCGTACCGCCGAGGAGAGGGTGGGAGCGCGTCATGAGCCTCGCCGTACGAGTCATCCCCTGCCTCGACGTCGACAACGGCCGCGTCGTCAAGGGCGTCAACTTCCAGAACCTGCGCGACGCGGGCGACCCCGTCGAGATGGCGAAGGTGTACGACGCCGAGGGCGCGGACGAGCTGACGTTCCTCGACATCACCGCGTCGTCCGGCAACCGCGAGACCACGTACGACGTGGTGCGCAGGACCGCCGAGCAGGTCTTCATCCCGCTCACCGTGGGCGGCGGCGTGCGCACCGCCGAGGACGTGGACAAGCTGCTGCGCGCCGGGGCGGACAAGGTGGGCGTGAACACGGCCGCCATCGCCCGGCCCGACCTCATCCGGGAGATCGCCGAGCGGTTCGGCCGCCAGGTGCTCGTCCTGTCGGTGGACGCGCGGCGCACAGCCACTCGCACCGGTGCGGCAGGGTCGTTCGAGGTGACGACGCACGGCGGGCGCCGCTCCGCCGGGATCGACGCCGTCGAATGGGCGCACCGGGCCGCCGAGCTGGGGGCCGGGGAGATCCTGCTCAACTCGATGGACGCGGACGGGACGAAGGACGGCTACGACATCGAGATGATCGAGGCCGTCCGCAAGCACGTGTCCGTCCCGGTGATCGCGTCGGGTGGCGCGGGGCGTCTCGAGCACTTCGCTCCTGCCGTCGGGGCGGGGGCGGACGCGGTGCTCGCGGCTTCCGTCTTCCACTTCGGTGACCTGCGGATCGGCGAGGTCAAGGGCGCGTTGCGGGAGGCCGGGCACCCGGTCAGGTAGACGCGTCGCCGCCATAGCTCCGCTGGTTCGGCGGGTGTGTGCGGGCCGGTGGGGCTTCTCGCGCAGTTCCCCGCGCCCCTGAAAGCCTGCGGCTTCGCCGCGCTTTCCCCTGAAGGCCTGCGGCCTTCTCCTGATGGAGGTCGCGCACGCAGTGCGCATCTCCAGGGGCGCGGGGAACTGCGCGACCAGCCACGACGAGACCCGCACCCGCCCACCCGGAGAGACCCCGCAGACGGGTCGGCGCCCGATCACCGCGCGGGACCGGTGATTTCGCCGATGCGGGTGGGGCGCGCCCACGGGAGTGTGGCCGCTGTCCACGACAGCGGCGGCGCTCCCGGGACGGGCGCCCGCCCCTCCGAGAGGAATCCGCATCGTGCTGAAGATGCGCACCCGAACCCGCCTGATCCGCACGGGACTTGCCGCCCTCCTCGCCGTCGGCGGCATCGTCACCACGCAGAACCTCACCGCCCAGGCCGCCGACAACCCCTACGAACGGGGCCCGGCCCCGACGACGTCGAGCATCGAGGCGGCACGCGGCTCCTACGCGGTCTCGCAGACCACCGTGTCCTCCCTGGGCGTCTCCGGCTTCGGCGGCGGCACGATCTACTACCCGACGTCGACCGCCGACGGCACGTTCGGCGCCGTCGCGATCTCGCCCGGCTACACGGCGTACCAGTCGTCCATCGCCTGGCTCGGCCCGCGCCTGGCCTCGCAGGGCTTCGTCGTCTTCACCATCGACACCAACACCACGCTCGACCAGCCCGACAGCCGCGGCCGTCAACTCCTCGCCGCACTGGACTACTTGACGCAGCAGAGCTCGGTGCGCGGCCGCATCGACACCGGCCGGCTCGGTGTCATGGGGCACTCCATGGGTGGCGGCGGCACCCTCGAAGCCGCCAAGAGCCGGCCGTCGCTCCAGGCCGCGATCCCGCTCACCGGCTGGAACCTGGACAAGACCTGGCCCGAGATCCAGACGCCGACGCTCGTGGTGGGCGCCGACGGCGACACGATCGCGCCGGTGGCCACGCACTCCGAACCGTTCTACGGGAGCCTGCCGAGCTCGCTCGACAAGGCGTACCTGGAGCTGCGCGGGGCCACGCACTTCACCCCGAACTCCTCCAACACCACGATCGCGAAGTACAGCATTTCGTGGCTGAAGCGCTTCATCGACAACGACACCCGGTACGAGCAGTTCCTCTGCCCGCTGCCGAGCGCGAGCCTGACCATCGCCGAGTACCGGGGCAACTGCCCGCACACGTCCTGACGTTCTGTGCACGGGCACAACGTGTCGCGGCGCCGGTTGGGCGGCCTGCCCAACGGGCGCTGTGCATTGGGCGGTTCGGGCCTACCGTGACGTAAGTGACCGGGAGATTCGTCCTGTTGCTGGCCGCCGCCGCGTACGAGACCGACCCCGAGGGGCCGGGCGTCGACGCGGGGCTCGTGCTGCGGGCCGCGACGGCGGCGGGGCTCGGCGCGGACGCCC
>NZ_JASERH010000093.1:0-48318 GCF_030766975.1 Streptomyces sp. KL116D
TTGTACTTCGTTCGGTTTCGGATGTGGGTGTTTAACCGTTTTTCGCATTTATCGTGAAACGCTTTCGCGTTTTTCGTGCGCCGCCTCACTGGAAGAACACGACAAAATTGCGGTCCGTCACGCGCGCCGGCCTTTTCCGCTCCCCGGCGTCGGGCCTGGGCCTTCGATGAGTGCCCGCAGCGAAGACGACCTGGTGGGCTCAGCTGGCTGAAGCCTGGAAGCCCACCTTCCAGAGCGAGGTCGTTTTCACCCGGCTCTGGGATCGCCGGTCCGGTCAGCCTGCGCCCGGCGCCCAGCGGCCCCGCCCACCCCTGGGCTCCAGCACACCACCGCCGTCGGCGACGGACGGCGCGCGGCGAAGGCGTCGAGGTTCTTGTCGGTTTCGCGCCAGCGAGCCGCAGGCGGGTGCGTTCGTCTCCCGTCGCGGCGCGGGCGTTGCACCAGGCGATGGCCGTCGACCAGGTCGGCGTCGGCCTCCGGGCGTGATTGGAGGGTTGAGCCACCAGGCGGGTTCGCAGGCCCCACCCGTTCATCGCCAGCGTGACCAGGTTCCGGGCCGTCCTCCAGGTAGGCGACGATGACGCGGCGGGTCGCCGGTGCGGCGTCCGGTCGTGGTCAGCCGGAGCACCCCAGCGTCGCCCGCGCGGCCGCCGCAGCGCGACCCTCCCGCCCAGCACCCCGGTAACCGCCGCGGTGCACCACCCAGACCAGCCGGATGAACCAGCGCGGCGGCGGGCGTGGCGTCTGCGTCTATCGTCCGACCGGCACGACGGCCTCCCGATGCCCTCAGCAGCGGCGGTTCCCAGTACACGAAGGTAGCGGCAGGCGTCGGAGGCCGGTAGAGCCGTGGCGCCGGGCCTCAGGGGCAGTAACGGCGACGAGCCTGCCGGCTCAGGCGGGGGGCTCATCAGAGAAATTGTGCCGGATCGGGCGATCGGGCGACCGGTCGCGTCGAGGGTCAGCTCGATCCGACGAACAGCACCACGGCAGCAGCCACACCACCGGGCGGTGGGCAGCAGCGGAGTCCGGAAGAGCGGTCCGCCCGATGCCGCCACGTGGCGGGAGCAACAGCGTCCCCATGTCCTTGATGCCGAGATCCCGCTTGATCATGGACTCGCCCAGGTCACCGAGCGTCGCGCTGCACTGCGGCGACGAGGACACCGAGCACGCAGGCCCTGCCACCACGTGCCGTCGTCCACCAGGAACTGCATGCACAGCACGCCCGCCACCATCGCGAACGACAGCACCGCGCCGAGCAGACCCTCGGGTCTTGCCGGGAGCTGACCGCGGCGCGAGCTTGTGCTTGCCGAACCGCCAGCCGATCGCGTACGCCTCGGTGTCGCTGACCACGGTCAGGATCCCGGAACGTGAGCACCCGCCACGCCGTCGTCCGCGGTGAGCATCATCGCCACGAACGTCGCGAGGAGCAGGGACGTAGAAGGCCGCGAAGACACCGGCCGTGACGTCAGCTTCAGATAGCCCGGCAGTCATCCGTCATGCGCCACACCAGGACGGCCAGCGCGGTGAGCGCCATCGCCACCCAGGCGCCCTCGGGGGCCCCGGACGTATCCGGCGACGACCATCGCCGCGCCACCGACGGCGAGCGGCACGAGCGGCGCCTTGATGCCCTTGCGCGCCTCGAGCCGCGACGTCAGCTCCCACAGGCCGACGACGACGGCGACCGCCATCACGCCGACGAACACGGCCTTGACGATGAACAACGACGCGATGATCACCGCACTGAGCCCGACGCCGACCCCTATGGCCGCCCCGGAGGTCGCGGCCCGCGCTCTTCTTTCTCTGCTTTCGGCGCCGCCGCGGGGGCGGGGCTGCGGTGCTGCGCTGGGCATGGGCTCCTGCGGTGTCTGCGGCGCCTGCGGTGTCTGCGGCGTCTCGTCGCGGAACAGGGGGGCCGCTCAGCTGAGCGACCCCCGGTCGCCATCCTGGTCGGCGTCTCCGCCACCAGCGGGCACGCCGGGCATATCGGGCACGATGGGCATGGGCCGAGTCTCCTCCAACCGCGTGCCGCTTTCGTACGCGGGACCCGCCGGAGCGCGTCCCTGGTCGTACGAGGGCCCCTGACCGTAGGCGGGCCCGTGGCCCTGGTCGGCGGGCCCCCAGTAGCCAGGCCCGGTCGGCGCCCCCAGGAAGAGTCGTTCACGGATTCCTCGAACCTCGATGTTCCGCGCTCGCTCAGACTTCGAGCAGCTCGGCTTCCTTGTGCTTGAGCAGCTCGTCCACCTGGGCCACGTACTTGGCGGTGGTGTCGTCCAGTTCTTCTCGCCGCGACGGCCCTCGTCCTCGCCGATGTCGCCGTCCTTGATCGCCTTGTCGATGGCGTCCTTGGCCTTGCGACGGACCGAGCGGATGGAGACCTTGCTGTCCTCCGCCTTGGTCTTGGCGACCTTGATGTGAGTCGCGGCGACGCTCCTCGGTGAGCTCCGGGAACGTCACACGAATGATGCTGCCGTCGTTGCTCGGGTTGACGCCCAGGTCGGAGTCGCGGATCGCCTGCTCGATGTTGCGCAGCGCGCTCTTGTCGAACGGGGTCACCACGGGCCATCCGCGGCTCGGGCACCGAGAACGAGGCCAGCTGGTTGATCGGCGTCAGCGCGCCGTAGTAGTCGGCCACGATCTTGTTGAACATCGCCGGGTGCGCACGACCGGTGCGGATCGCGGCGAAGTCCTCCTTGGCGACCACGACGGCCTTCTCCATCTTTTCCTCGGCCTCGAGGAGGGTCTCTTCGATCACCACTTGCTCCTGCGTGTCTTGAGTGAGGCCCGGCATGCACGGGGGCGGCCGGCTGCGTCGCGTGTCTTTCCTGCACGGTGTCCGACCGGCAGGACATTGTCCATCCCTCGGGGACCTCCGGGGGCCCGGGGCCCCGGGGACGGACGGCTGGGTCAGGCGCGGGTGCCCTGCTCGCCCACGAGCGTCCTGATCTTCTCACCCTTGACGGCGCGCGCGATATTGCCCGACGTGAGGAGCTCGAAGACGAGGATGGGCAGCGTGTTGTCCCGGCAGAGGGTGATCGCGGTCACGTCGGCGACCTTCAGGTCGCGGGTGATGACCTCGCCATAGCTGAGGGCGTCGAACTTCACGGCCTCGGGGTTCGTCTTCGGGTCCGAGTCGTAGACGCCGTCGACGCCGTTCTTGCCCATGAGCAGCGCCTCGGCGTCGATCTCCAGGGCGCGCTGCGCCGCGGTGGTGTCGGTGGAGAAGTACGGCATGCCCATGCCGGCGCCGAAAGATGACGACGCGCCCCTTCTCCAGGTGGCGCACGGCGCGCAGCAGGATGTACGGCTCCGCGACCTGGCCCATCGTGATGGCGGTCTGGACGCGGCTGTCGATGCCTTCCTTCTCCAGGAAGTCCTGGAGGGCCAGGCAGTTCATGACGGTGCCGAGCATGCCCATGTAGTCCGAGCGGGCCCGGTCCATGCCGCGCTGCTGGAGCTCGGCGCCGCGGAAGAGTTGCCGCCGCCGATGACGACGGCGATCTGCGCCCCGTCGCGGACGACGGCCGCGATCTCACGGGCGATGGCGTGCACCACGTCGGGGTCGACCCGAGACCCCCGCCCCGGCGAACGCCTCACCGGAAAGCTTCAGCAGAAAGCGCCCGCGCCTTTGCCGTCGTCGCTCTTGTCGCCCTTGTCGGCCTGGGTGGTGGTCATGGAATCTCCTCGTGGTGCACATACGAAGAAGGCCATTGCCGGTGGGGGTGTTTCGCATCCCATGCGCGGCAATGGCCTCCGCTCACATCTGCGGTCGTCCGGAGCGTTCCCGAACGACTGCTGTCGACCCTATCGGGGTCTCGCGTCGGGCGCGGTACGGACTCAGATGCCGACCTTGATGCGCGAGAAGCGCTTCAGGGTGACACCGGCCTCCTGGAGGACCTTCTCGACGGACTTCTTGTTGTCGAGGGCGCACGGCTGACCGAGCAGCGTGGCCTCTCGAAGAAGCCGCTGACGCGACCCTCGACGATCTTCGGGAGCGCGGCCTCCGGCTTGCCCTCGGCGCGGGTGGTCTCCTCGGCGACGCGGCGCTCGGAGTCGACGACCTCGGCCGGGACGTCCTCGCGGGAGAGGTACTTCGGCGCGAAGGGCGGCGATGTGCTGCGCGACACCCTTGGCGAGGTCGGCGTCGGCCTTGTCCAGCTCGACCAGAACACCGATCTGCGGGGGGCAGGTCGGGCATGGTGCGGTGCATGTAGGCGGCGACGTAGGCGCCCGAGAACTGCGCGAAGCGGTCCAGGACGATCTTCTCGCCGAGGTTGGCGTTGGCCTCGTCGACGAACGCCTGACGGTCTTGCCGGCCTCGATCTCGGAGGCGAGCAGGGCCTCGAGGTCCGCGGGGCTCGTCTTGGCGACGTGCGCGGCGAGCTGGTTGGCGACCGACTGGAACTTCTCGCCCTTGGCGACGAAGTCCGTCTCGCACTTCAGCTCGACGAGGACACCGGAGGTGTTGTCGTCGGCGATGAGGGACACCACGGCGCCGTTCTCGGCGGAGCGGCCCTCGCGCTTGGCGACGCCCTTCTGGCCCTTGATGCGGAGCGCCTCGACGGCCTTGTCGACGTTGCCCTCGGCCTCGTCGAGCGCCTTCTTGCAGTCCATCATGCCGGCGCCCGTGAGCTCACGGAGCTTCTTGACGTCAGCGGCGGTGTAGTTCGCCATGATCCTGGTTTTCTCTCTACGAAGTCTGAAGCAGTCTGCGAAGGAAGGTCACGGGTGAACGGCGGGGGCCGAAGGGGCCCCCGCCGTCACCTCGCGAAACCGGTGTTGATGCCGGTACCCGTACGGGTCAGGCCTGCTCGGCGTCCGCGGCCGGGGCCTCGGCGGCCCGGAGCCTCGCGCGGCGGGCGCCTCGGCAGCGGGGGCCTCGGCGGCAGCGGCGTCGGCGGCCGGGGCCTCCTCAGCCTTCTCGTCGGCCTTCTTCTCGCTCCTCGAGCAGGTCGCGCTCCCACTCCGCGAGCGGCTCGCCGGCGGCCTTCTCGCCCGGCTTCTGGTCGCCCGTGGCCACGCCGGAACGGGCGATGAGGCCCTCGGCGACGGCGTCGGCGATCACGCGGGTGAGCAGGGGTGACGGAGCGGATCGCGTCGTCGTTGCCCGGGATCTTGTAGTCGACCTCGTCGGGGTCACAGTTCGTGTCGAGGATCGCGACGACCGATGTTGAGCTTCGGGCCTCGCCGACAGCGATGTGTCCTTCTTGGTGTCCACGATCCAGACGGCGCTGGGAACCTTGGACATCTCGCGGATACCGCCGAGGGTCTTCTCCAGCTTGGCCTTCTCGCGCGAGAGACACGAGAAGCTCCTTCTTGGTGAGACTGGACGCGCGACGTCCTCCGAAGTCGATCTGCTCGAGCTCCTTGAGGCGCTGCAGACGCTTGTAGACGGTCGAGAAGTTGAGTGAGCATGCCGCCCAGCCAGCGCTGGTTCACGTAGGGCATGCCGACGCGGGTCGCCTGCTCGGCGATCGCTTCCTGCGCCTGCTTCTTCGTACCGACGAACATGACCGTGCCGCTGTGGGCGACGGTCTCTCTGACGAACTCGTAGGCGCGGTCGATGTACGACAGCGACTGGAGAAGGTCGATGATGTAGATGCCGTTGCGCTCCGTGAAGATGAAGCGCTTCATCTTCGGGTTCCAACGACGGGTCTGGTGACCGAAGTGGACGCCGCTTTCCAGCAGCTCCTGCATCGTGACGACGGCCATGGCCGTACTCCTTGTGTGTTCTCGGTTGTGTCCTGACGCCCTGCTGCGCCTGCCGCGTACGTTCCGTACTGGGACCGATAGGCGCCTGACACGAACCTCATGAAGGACATGGGGGCCCGGTGCCGGGCGTGCGAAGTCGATCCGGTGGCCCGGATCGCCACATGAAGTGTACGGGACCCGCGAGGTACCGGGTGACGCGCTGTCCACAACCGATCGGTAGTCCACGTTTCCCGGCCAAGATCCCCGGACTCGGGCTCGCCCGGGATCGTGGGGCACCATGCGAAAAACTACTCAGCGTGATGCCGATGTCGCTGCTGTTCGCCCTCGCGACGCCGTCGTACGCGGCTGACTTCTGGCCGGTGGGCGACCGCCCGGCGGTGGTACGCCCCTGGTCTCCCCCGGCCACGCCCTACGGCCCCCGGCCACCGCGGCGTCGATCTCGCGGCCCTCCGATCGGCGCCCTCGGTCCGCGCGCTCACCGACGGCCGGGTCTCCTTCGCCGGCGAGCTGGCCGGCCGGGGCGTGATCGCGGTGGAACTGGCGGACACCGGAGACCCACCCCTGCGCACGACCTACGAACCGGTCACGGCGACGGTGGACCAGGGCGACGAAGTACGCGCGGGCGACCTGGTCGGAGTCCTGGAACTCCCGACGGGCCACTGCCCCCGCACCACGCCGTCCTGCTCCACTGGGGCCTGCTCCGCGGCACGACGTGCCTGGACCCGCTGTCCCTACTGTCCCCGTCCGCACGAACAAGGCCCCCAGCAAGACTCCTACCGATCTGGCCCTTCCCTCCACCTACACCTGAGCCCCACCTCGCTGCGGCGAGCTGCGGCTCGCCGCAGACAGTCGACCGCCGACTAACGACTCCGCCGCTCGCCTTGGGCGGTCTGCCGCCAGCTGACGGCTCCCCGTTGACGGCTCCCCTGCCTTGGGCAATCTGCCGCCTGGGGGCGGCAGGGTGGGCAAGGCGGCACCTCGGTGCAGCGCACCCACACGGGAGGCCCCACCACGACACGGCCAGAAACCCGGCCCCGCCCACCATCCCGACGACCAGAACCAATCACCGGCCACCCAGGCGGCAGCCCTCAGCCCTGAACGCCCCGCAAAGCCATCCCCACGGGCCGCATCCACGATCACGCCAGGATCCTCCGCGGCCCCCAGCTCGATCCGCCGCACGGCCGCGTCCACTACACCCCTGCAACAACATCGCCGCGAGCCGAGGCTGCTCGTGCCCCATCTCCCTGAGCGCCTCGACGATCATCGCGACGAGCCCCCGTGCGCGGCGCGGATCTTCTCCCGCGCCCCGGCATCCAGCTCACTCGGCTGCGGAGATCGCCACGATGCGGCCCGGTGCCGCCGGTCCCTCGACCAGCGCCAGCTGCTCACGCACGTACGCCTGACCTTGCCCCCGGGCGTCGCGGCCCGCGCCATCCCGGCCTGACCTCCGCGGCCCACACTGGGAAGTCGACCTCGCACAGCTCCTCGACCACGGGCCGCGCGGGACTTGAAGTACTCGTAGACGGACGACTCGCGCGAGCCCCGCCCGCTCAGCGAGCGCGGAACGCCAGCGCCTCCGTCCCGCCCTCTCGATCAGCAGGGAACGCGCCGCGTCCAGCGGGCGCCGCGCTGCATCGACCGGTGCTCGGGCCACAGAGGCCGCTCGGAATCCTTGGCACGTCTCCACTTTTACGGACGCGCCGCCCGGTACGGGAGCGCACCGGCCACCCGGGGCCGGGAGCAAGCTCCGGCAGGGACGATTCACCACGACCGCCCGCCCGGCACCCCCTCAGCGCCGGAAACTCGCCAGCTTCGCCCGCAGCTGCAGCACCGACTTCGTGTGTGATCTGACTGAACCCGGCTCTCGGTGACGCGAGCATCGTTGCCGATCTCGGCCAGCGTCAGGCCTTCGTAGTAGTAGAGCGTGACGACGGTCTTCTCACGCTCCGGCAGCGTGCGTTGATCGCTCGCCAGATAGCGCCGCAGCTCGCGGTCAACTCGGCGACCTCCACGGGATTGTCCGCCGCGTGGTCCTCGAGCGTGTCCATGAGGCTGAAGCCGGTCACCGCTCTCGCGGACGTGCAACAGCCCTCGAGCGCCACGGACGTTCGCGAGCGCCAACTGGCTGAAAAACCGCATGCAGTTCTCCAGCGCCACCCCCATCTCTCGGCGACCTCGCTCTCCGAGGGCGTCCGCCGCAGCTTGGCCTCGAGCGTCGCGTAGGCCCGCTCGACGTTGCGCGCCTTCTCGCCGCACGGACCGCGGGATCCAGTCCAGGGCCCGCAGCTCGTCGATCATCGCGCCGCGGATCCGGGTGATCGCGTACGTTCCCGAACTTGATCTTCCCGTCCGATGTCGAACTTCTCGATCGCGTCGATCAGCCCGAAGACCCCCGACGAAACGAAGTCGGCCTGCCTCGACATTGGGCGGCAGCCCCCATCGCTGGACCCGGCCCGCGACGTACTTTCACCAGCGGCGAGTAGTGCAGGATCAGCTGCTCCCGCAGCCGCTCGTCGCCTTCCGTCGCCTTGCAATGACCTCCACAGCTCCTCGAGGGAGGAGGGAGCCGGAGGCCGCACAGCTGGAACCGCGGGCCGCGGGAGGGACCGCCGCCCGGTCGGAACCGGAGGTGTGCCGTGGCATGCGCCGCCTTGTGCCGTTCTGCTGCGTACCGAGGAGCCGACCTCGAGAGACTCGGAGGAACTGGAGGAACTGGAGGAACCGGAGAAACTTGGAGAGACCAGTGAAAACCGGTGAGGTGCCTGAGGTGGTGGTCGTAAGGGCCGCTTTGGTTGCCTTGGTCGCTTTGGTCTTGAAGATGCCGTGCTGCCCGTCTGGTGATGACTGGCACCGAGCTGCCTACCTGATTCGCGGATTGAGGGGACGAACCCGAATCCTGGTGAGCGTAGCGTGACTGGAGTGTCGCAGTGTGCGAAGGGTAGGATCGTACGCGCGCAGATACGTTCCGTTGGGCGACTGGCGCGGCCTCTTTCGGGCTCCGCACGCGACCCGGGCCGGAGCGCCAACTGCTCTGAATTCGCCAAGCGTCATCGGGGGTCATCCGGACGGCGGAACGTCAGGCGTCAGGGGAACTCTTTCGAAAGTCCGGCCGGTCGCCTGGCGTGTCAACTGCCAGCCGTCGCCGTGCCGTTCGACGAACCCCACCGAGCGCAGTTCGTACAACTTCCCGATCGCCCCGTCCTGCGTCGCCCCGCGCGCCCGGCTAGGCCGATCTCCGCGACGCTGCGCGTCCCCGCGCGGGCAGCACCGCGAGGCAGTCGCCGCGCCGCCGCGGGCCCGCGGCAGCAGATCGCGCGGCAGCACGGGCCCCCGCCGCTCCGGCGCCAGCTCCCACATCTCCGACCAATAGCTCAACGACTTCCGCGGCGTCCGTCACCAGCACGGCCTCCTTCCGCAGCAGCGCCGTGCACGCGGAGACGCTGCTGGTCACCGGCCCCGGCACCCCCACCGAGTGCCGGCCGAGCCGCCGCGCCCACCGGGCCGTGCCCAACGCCCCCACTGCGATAGGCCGCCTCGACGACCACGGTGCCTCTGGTGGAGAGCCGCGATCACCCGGTTCCTGGAGGGATGAAGCGACTGGGGTCGGCGATCACCGGGGCGGCAACTCACCCACCACGAGCCCCTGTTCCGCGACCCGTGGTCGATCAACTGGGCGTGACCGCGCGGATAGACGCGGTCGACCCTGCAGGCGAGGACCGCCACGGTCGCACCTCGTCGCCCCCGAGCGCCCCACGGTGCGCCGCCGCGTCCACCCCGTACGCCCCGCCTGAGACGACGACCTGCATTGTCGCCCGCGAGCCCGGCCCCGAGGCTCGCCCCGATCCGGGCACCCTGTAGTCCGTGCAGGCCCGCGGCTCACCACGGCCACCGAGCGCAGCAGCGCCCACATCCGCAGGCTGGGCCCGCCCTGCACCCACAGACCGATCGGCCGCGTCCCCCAGGTCGTCCAGCTGACCTGGCCACTGGCGTCCCCGGGCACACGAAACCGCGCCCCCGAGCTCCGCGACCCGGGCTAAGTCCGCGCCCGCGGGCGGCGCTTCACGGGACCGGGCGACCAGTCCTGCCCAGCGCTCCGCCCGCACCCCCGGCAACGGCCCTGCGCTCGGCACCGGCACCACCGTCACGGCCATCACCGACGCGCCGGTCGCACCGGTCACACCGATCGCGGCCCTAGTCGTTCCCCGGCCGGCCGCCTCGCCGATCCGCCGCATCTGTCTCGACCGCCCCTGAACTTCCCGCAGCCACCGCCCGGACCACCTCCGAGCGCCGGGCTTCCGCCGATCCAGTGTCAGCTCGCGCCCGGGCGAGCCGCACCTTCGTCCGGGACGCCCACCCCGTCAGCTTGAGCCGGCCCCGATCGTCAATCGGCACTCCCGCGCGAGGATCCTCGGTCGCAGTTGCAGCGCGCGAGCGTCCACGTTCCGGCGAAGGGCCGCTCTGGCCCGCGAGGTCGGCGACGGTCCACGCCACCCGAAGCACCCGGTCGAGCCCGCGAGCGGTCAGGAAGCCGCGCTCCAGGTCCAGTTCGGCCTCGTCCAGGGCTCCCGGCGCGGCGCCATCTCGCGCGCAGCGCGTGCCCCGGCACCTCGCTGCTGGGTCCGCCACGGGGTGTCCGCGAACCGTGCGGGCCGCCCGCTCCCGCGCGCTTCCCGCACTCCGGTCGGCAACCACCTGCGTGCTGTCGCCCCGCGGCCCGTACCCGGCACAGTTCGCTGCGCGCGACGGCGTCCACCTCGACCCTGAGGTCCACCTGAGCCGATCAGCGGCCCGGAGAGCCGGGCCCGCACCGCCGCACGGCGGCCGGTGGACGCGTCGCACCCCCGCCCAGGGCGCGGTACTGACTCGCAGGGCGCACGGGTTCGCGGCCAGCGCCATCAGGGAACCGCGCGCAGCCGCATTCACTCCCTGCGCTCGCGCGATCACCACGTGCCCCGACTCCAGGGGCTGGCGCAGTGCGTCCAGGGCCCGGCCGTCCGGGTGAACCGGGCGCCTCGTCCAGGAAGAGCACGCCGCGATGCGACAGCGAGACCGCGCCGGGCCTGGCCACGCCGGGCCCTCCCCGACGAGGGACTGCATGGTCGCCGAGTGGTGCGGTGCGCAGCACGGCGCGGTGTCGATCATCGCCTTGCCGGGCGGCAGCATGCCCGCCACCGGAGTGGATCGCCGTGACCTCCAGGGACTCCTCGCGGGTGAGGGGCGGGAAGGACGGTCGGCAGCCGCTCGGCGAGCATGGTCTTGCCCGCGCCCGGCGGCCCGGAGAGCATGACGTGGTGGCCGCCCGCCGCGGCCACCTCGATCGCGGTGCGGGCCGACGGCCGTCCGACGTCCGGCGAGGTCGAGGCCCGTGGCCGTCGTGCAGTGAGTCCGCCGAGGCCGGTGCCCGCGCGCCGCTCCCGGGCATGCTGAGCCCGGCAGGCGGGAGATCGGGGCGGGTGCGGTCCTCCCGGCGGCTCGTCGGCACCGGCACCGTCCGTGAGCACCGCGATCAGCTGGCGCAGGCTGCGTACGCCGAGGACCGAATCCCCGGCACGAGGGACGCCTCGCCCGCCGTGCCCTCGGGGACCACGACCTGCTCGTACCCGCGTCGGCCGCCGCGAGCACCGCCGGGAGCACGCCCTCGACCGGTCGCACCCGCCCGTCCAGCCCCAGTTCGCCGACCATCACGATGTCGGCGAGGATCCGTGGGTCGATCCGCTCGGCGGCACCGGAGCACGGCGCAGGCGACAGCGAGGTCGAATCCCGAACCGCCCGCGGGCACGGACGCCGGGCTCAGTCCACCGTGAGCTTCTTCTGCGGCCAGTCCGCCCCGGAGTTCACCACCGCGGCCCTGACCCGGTCCCGGCTCTCGACGAGGCTCTTGTCGGGCAGCACGAGGTGTGACGGCAGACCCCCGGCTCCAGGTCCGCCTGCACCTCGACGACGACGCCGCTCGACCTACCAGACCACCAGAACACGTACGCGCGAATCCCATCAGGACACCGCGCGTACTCGACGCGGGCGGCCGCGCGCGGTCCCGGCAGCAGGATCCCCGATCACGTCGATGCGCACTCCGCCGGGTGGCGCTCCCGCCGTGCTCACTGCGCCCAGCGCTCCGCGAGGTCCCGCAGGCGTCGTTGCCTTGACCGGCGTGATCGCGGCCATCGGATGCCGGGAAGGCACCGTCCGCCCCGCGCCGCCCCCGGCGGGTCTTGACCTCAGCACACCACGATCGCGTCGCCGTCCCGCGCCACGATGTCGATCTCACCGAGCCTGCTCCGCGCGCCAATTCCGCGCGAGCACCCGTCATCCTGGCGATCGGCCAGCCGCCTCGCGGCCAGGTCCTCGCACGTGGTTTCCCCATCGCGCCCCGTGCGTTTCACGTCGGCACCACCTCTCCGGCACCCACGCTGACGCAGCGCAGAACAAGAAGTGGATCTTGGTGAACCACTCACGGGTTGTGGACAGAGTCCGCCACCCGCCAGGGGTTCCGCGACCGGCCGAGGCGAGGGAACGCCCGGCCTCAGCTGCCCGGAAGCTCCAGGTCACTCTTGTTGAGCTCCTCGATGTTCGACGTCGCTTGGAACGTCCAGAACGCGCACCTGCTTCACGAAGCGTGCGGGCCGGCACATGTCCGGAACCCAGGCATCCGCCATGGACACCTCGAAGAACACCTCGCCCTGGACCGAGCGCACTCTGCACCTCGTAGTCGTTGAGTGAGGTAGAAACGCCGCTCGGTCTCGATCACGTATTTGAACAGACCGACGACGTCGCGGTACGGTAGAGCTTCAGCTCCATCTCGGTCTCGTACTTCTCGAGGTCCTCGGCGCTCATGGCATGTTTCCCTTCAGCCGTGCGTCCCCTGTATTGCGCGCCAGCCTCTGGTGTCTCTAGACGATTTCCGTGTCGAGGACCAACGGCCGGCTCGGGGACCGTCGTCGAGCAATCGGTTCAGCAGCTCGGCGAGGTCTGGTCGGATACACCGTCTCATGCGCTTCGGCCAGTTCCTTGGTACGTCCACCAACGTGCTCCTTCGACGCTGCGATCGTTCGGGTCGGTCAGGCCGTCGTCGTTGATCTCGACCCGGTCCTGCGCAAGACGCCAGCCACGGGCCAGGAAGTACCACTCGTCCTGGTCCCAGCGCCGTCCGTCGAACGGGAACGAGCAGGTCCGCTGCCACAGCGCGGGGCCCAGCTCCACCTCGGTGATGCCGCCGGTCTCCCCGGCGGTTCCTGCGCCGCGCACGCGCGTCCACGCGTCTCGTCGCTCCAGACCGCCGCCCGGCGTGAGACCACCAGTCGACCGCCGCGCGTCATCGGGCTCGATGGCCGTGCAGGAGCAGGACGCGGTCCTCTACGGGTCGAGCAGCACGACCTCTTGCGCCACCTGGCGCAGCACCCTGCCGAGCCTCAGGCACGAAGGCCGCGCCTGGAGCGCGGTGCGCGAGCTCGCCGTGGCCAGCTTGGCGAGGGGCCCGTAGGCCGCCACTGCCGAGCACCAGGACCGCGTCCGGCCTGCGACTGGCACGGTCAGCATCAGCCTGAGCGTCCGGCGCGGAGGTCGCGGCGAGCACGCGCTCGAAGCCGGTGGGCTTGGCCGGCGCGCCGTCCGGCGGGCCAGGCTCACTGGTGTCGCGCGCCTGCACGGCGCCGGCGCTCCACCGAGCCGTTCGCGAGTCTCCGAGGTGGACGCTGAGTCGCCAGCGAGCCGCTGCGCTCGTCGCCGGGGAGGAAGAGGCGCTTGACGGTCGTGGACTTGATCGGTGAGCGAGGCGTTCGTGTCAGCCGGGAGATACGGTTCTTCGACCTTCTCGCCGTTGACGGTCAGCTTGCCGTCGGTGCAGCAGGCGATTCCTGTCGCCGCCGATGCCGACGACGCGCTTGACCATCGGCATGTCACCCCAGGTCGCCCTCACTGGAGACGACGACGTCGCCGCGCTTGACCTCACTGCCGTCGATGCGCTGGGCGAGGACGGTCGCCGGCGCCGATCGTCGGCGTCATCGAGGTCGGTGGGCACGCGTGCGGCTGGTACACGAAGCGCACTTCACACGAATCCGCCGAGGAACAGCACACAGCCGGGGGCCACGGCTATGCCCGACAGCGCGCTGCCGACCTTGCCGTGGCCCTCGGCCGCGTACCGACGTGTCCTGCTCATCCCAGTTGCCGCGTCGGTAGCTCGACCTTTCGCGGCCCGGCCTCGGAACGGCACGGACCGCGGAAGATCGGCGATCTGGGACGGCACCCTACCCGGCGGTACCGGTCGCAGAAACCCCTGGTGTTTCTCGGTAAGGCGCTGGTTGATCTTGCGCCTGCGCCACAGGACCAGCGGCAGCGCACCCGCGAGCCCGAGCGCGCCTGCCGCGCTCTTCGCCGCGGCGTCGATGCCCGACTGGTCGAAGGTGTCCGGCACGGGCAGCGTCGACCAGTGCGTGGGCGGCCAGGCGACGACGATGGCCCGCCCACGACGTTGTCGACGGGGACGAAGCCCTGGTTCTTGTCGTTCTGGTGGTAGCGTCCATGGAGTCCTGGCGGTGGTCACCATGACCCAAACTTTGCCTTCTGGAACCTTCACCTTGAAGGTCCCGCCCGCGTTGTCCCGGGCTGCACGGGGTGTTGCCCGCGTAGACGTACGGCTCGTTCAGCGCCTTGCCGTTGACCTTGAGCGCCCGTGCCCTTGCACTCGATGGTGTCGCCGCCGACACCGACGACGCGCTTGATGAGGTCCTTCTCGTCGGCGGACGGCATCAGACCGATCCAACTGAGCACCTGCTGCACGGCGTTGGGCTCCGCGGTGGGCTCGCCCTCCAGCCACCCGTCCGGGTCGTGGAAGACGATCACTCGCCGCGGTCCGGCTCCGGCAGCCCGAACCACGGGTGAGCTTGCCGACCAGCACCCGGTCGCCGATCTGCAGCGTGTTCTCCATCGACGCCGACGGGATCGAGAACGCCTGGACCAGGAACGTCTTGATCACCAGGGCCAGCACCAGGGCGATGGCGATGAGGAGCGGCAGCTCCTTCCAGAAGGAACGGGCTTCTTGGTTGCTCCTGGGTTCGTCGCCGTCGGCTCCCGAACCGCCCGTGGAGCTCGCCTCCACGCCGTCACCGTCCCGGGCACGGAACCCGTCACGGCCGGACTCGCCGCGTCGTCGGATCGCCCGGGCTGCTCCCTCGGGCCCATGCCCTGACCGTGCGCCGACCGCCAGTCCCCCACATCCACCTCACTCCGTGCCGCTGCCTGATCCCTACGCGATGCAGGCCCACCACTCCCATAACGAGCGGGAGTTCCGCAGGGAGTCGGGAGGGGGATCAATCCGTCCGAATCCGATGCGTTCCGGACGGTACGGCGCTGTTCGTGGTGGCCACCTTATGCGACGTATGAGAGCCGCTGGTCGACCCGTCGCCTTGCGCGTCGGCCACGGCCGAGAACGTCTCCGGCTCGCCGAGCGTGGTCCAGTGCCCGATGGGCCGACGATGCCGCGGGCCCGTCCGACCATCGACTCCTCGGCGACGGTTCCCTTTGAAGTCGTCGGTGAGGTGGTAGCGCGAGTCCGCCGAGTTGGCACGGTGGTCGCCCATCACGAACAGCCGACCCTCGGGGACCTTCACCGAGAAGTCGAACTTGACGGGCGTTGCCGGGGTGGATGTAGGCCTTCTCGTCCAGCGGCGTCCCGTTGACGGTGACGCGCCCCTGCTTGTCGCAGCACTTCACCGTGTCGCCGCCGACACCGACGACCCGCTTGATGAGGTCGCGGTCGTTGTCCGGACGGCAGGAGCCCGGATCCAGGTCAGGCCTTCGCTTGGATCTCGCTTTCACCCCGACCGGGGGTCCTGCTTGTCGCCCGCCTCCTGGGCGAGCTTTCAGTTCGTCGCTTGAAGACGACGACGTCACCGCGGTGCACCTGCGCGCCGAGCCAGGGGGTGAGCTTGTCGACCGCGACCCGGTCGCGTCGATCTTGATCGTCTGCTCCAGCTGGAGCCGGACGGAATCACGAACGCCTGCACCAGGAACGTCTTGAGGACCAGGGCTGCGAGCAGGGCCACGCCTATGAGGAGCATCTCCTTGATCGCGGAGCGCCTTCGGCGCCGCTTCACCTTGCGCGCGCGAGCTTGCGCCGCTCCGCACGCCCCGGCAGCGTGGGCCCCGCTGCGGGCCGGGCCCCCGGTGGGCAGCTGGTCGTCCGGACCGGTGGCCCGCGCGCACGAGCTTGCCCCGGCTACCCATGCGCACCCCCGGGTGCGGGCGCACGCGCGCGTAGACGTCGTTGCGCGGACAAGGAGTGCCAGTGACCCATCGGCGGAGCGATCCACTGGGCCCGGCCGATCACCTGGTCGACCGGGACGAACCCGCCGCCGGGCGCACCCAGGCACTCGCGGGAGTCACGAGTCGCTGCGGTGGTCGCCGAGCAGGAAGAGGGAGTCCTCGGGAACCTCGATGTCGAAGGGCACATCCGAAGGCGCGTCCCCGGCATGCAGCACGGCGCGCTCGTCCACGGACTGCCCGTTCACCTCGATCCTCCCGTTGCTGTCGCGGCAGACCACATGGTCTCACGCCCACGACGCGCCCGATGTAGTCAGCATCACCGAAGTACCCACTTGCCGTCGAGGCACGACCACGTCTCCCTCGCCTGCCCGGCACCGAAACGGTACGCCAACTTATTTACGAGGAACGCGGTCCCCGACCCTCAATGTGGTCTCCACCATCGAGCTGCTGGGGATCTGGAAACGGCTGCATCACGAAGACGCTGAAGGCGAGCAGGAACGCCATGCACAGTGGAGCAGCGAGAGCGTGATGCGGCGCCGGGCGGCCAGGCGGTCGCGGACAGCAAAGAAGAGAGCGCGACCGGTCCTCCCTCAGCCCTGTGAGGGTCGTGACTCATGGGGCTGGGAGGAACGCGGTCGCGCTCCACGTGCTACGTAGCTTCGGTGTCCATCGAGACCAGATGCTATCCGGCTCTCCTGAGGACTCCGCGGTCGCGAGATGCGCTGGCGCTCTCGAGGGGCGCCGAGCGGCTCAGTTCTCGCGCTTCCTCCTTGATCTTCGCGGCCTTGCCGCGCAGCTCGCGGAGGTAGTACAGCTTGGCGCGACGGACGTCACCCTTTGGTGACGAGCTCGATCTTCTCGACGATCGATGTGCACCGAAGGTGCGCTCGACGCCGACGGAGAAGGAGACCTTGCGGACCGTGAAGGTCCGAGACACCGGCGCCCTGGCGACGGATGACTACGCCTCGAACTGCTGCACACGGGAGCGGTTGCCCTCGATGACGCGGACGTGACGTTGACGGTGTCACCCGGGCGGAAGGCCGGGATGTCGCTACGCAGCGACGCGGAGTCGACGGAGTCGAGCAGGTGAGACATGATCGTCTGCTTTCTTCGCCGATGCCACAGGTCATCAGCGGGAGGTATGCGATGAGTTTCGGTAGCTGATCGCGTCGGGCCGCGCGCGTCCCCCTGTGGCAGGGGCGCAGGCTGGACGTACAGCAGCGGCCTATTTCCTTCCACGGCCTCGGGCGTTGGCCCAAATCGTCCGTCGGGACCCGGCCGCCAGCCCCAGGGATCGAGAGCATTTCCCGGTCCTTCTTGGTCGAAGGCCTTCGGGTCGGTGCGCTCGATCAGATCGGGCCGGTTGCGCGTGGTGCGACGGCAGCGCCTCGTCCCGGCGCCACCGCGCTGATCCTGCCGTGGTGGCCGCTGAGCAGCACGTCCGGGATGTCCCGGCCGCGCCACTTTGGAGGCTTGGTGTAGACGGGCCCTTCCAGGAGGTTGGCCATCGCGCCGGGCGCGAAGGAGTCGTCCTGGTGCGAGGCCGCGTTGCCGAGCACGCCCGGCAGCAGCGCGCGCCACGGCCTCCGTGACGACCAGCACGGCGGCTTCCCGCCCGCGAGGACGTAGTCGCCGATGGAGACCTCGTAGACCGGCATGCTGGGTCGCGTACTGCCGTCGATGACGCGGCGGTCGATGCCCTCGTAGCGCGCGCGTGAAGACCAGCCAGGGCGCTCGGAGAGCTCCACGGCGAGTTCCTGCGAAGAGGGCGCCCGGAGGGCGTGGAACGACCAGGACGGGCCCGTGGGCCCCGTTCTCGTACCCGTCGGCGAGGACGTCGTCGAGCAGTCGCCCCCACGGCTCGGTCTTCATGACCATGCCGGGGGCCGCCCCCGTAGGGGTGTCGTCGACCGTGTTGTGCCGGTCGTACGTCCAGTCCGCTCAAGTCGTGCACCTGGACGTCGAGTTGGCCACGCGCGCGTGCCTTGCCGACGAGCGAGACGTTCAGCGGTTCCAGGTACTCGGGAGAAGATCGTGACGACGTCGAGGCCTCAGCGCGCCCTCTTCCTCCCGCGGTGTCGCGCGGACGCGATCTCGGCGCGGTCGTCGATGAGGCCGGGCGGCGGCGTGGATGATCGCCTTCTGCTCCTCGAGGTCGGTCTCGCTGACGATCTCCTCGACGAACGGGATCATGACCTCGGTGCCGTCGGGGCGCTCCCACGATGAACAGGTCCTGCGAGGGCAGGTGGGAGATCTCCGTGATCCCGGCTCGACCTCGATCCCGTCGACGGTACGACGTCGAGGTCCATGAGCTGGTGGTCGTAGGACCGTCCTCGTCGCTCCGGGCCGCGCTCCTCGGGTCGACCTCGGCGATCAGGAGGGTGTTGCGCAGCGCCTCCGCGCCGGTCCGGTCGCACGCCCTCGAAGCGCAGCAGCAGGCGGCCGCTGTGCACCCGGCCGACTCGATGGTGAGCGGTCCCGGAAGCGGCGGGGTCGGTCGCGAGCACCGCGCCGGGGCCGAGCCGCAGCTCGGGCTCGTCGGTGCGCACCTCGACGGTGACGCTCGCCCTTTGGATGTCCCGTGGGCGCGGCCGATGCGCCCGACTACCAACTGCACGATCCGAAACTCTCCTGTCCAACCACTGGGGCTCAACGACAGGGCCGGGGACGGCTAGCCAGCCCTCCCGGCCTCGAGCCGGTGTTCAACTTTGTCAGCAGAACCTGGTCGACGTCGACGAGGTCGACACGCGGACACCGGCCGCCGATGGCGCCCCACGACGGTGCGCAGAGCGCGCGCGTGCGGCCGTTGCGGCCGATCACCTTGCCGAGGTCGTCAGGTGGACCCGGACCTTCCAGCACGCGCCCCACGGCGCAGGTTGCGCGCGGCGACCTGCACGTCGTCGGGGTTGTCGACAATGCCCTTCACGAGGTGCCGCCCAAGAGCCCTCGGAGCATGCTCGGAGCCTCGGTCGACTCCGGACGCAGCCCCAGCGGCCCTCGTCCTCTCTCTCAGCACTTCCTTCTTCTGGGTGATGGCCTCACCTTGGGCTCGTCGGCCGTGGCCGAAGCGCCTCTCGAGAAGGAGGGACGGGCCTTCTTCGGCTCGGCGACCTTCCAGCGGCTCCGGGGCGGGCGGGCCCTTGTGCTTCTGCCAGTCGCCGGTGAGCTTCAGGATGGCCATGACCGGCTCGGTCGGCTGCGCGCCGACACCCAGCCAGTACTGCGCGCGCTCCGAGCCGACCTCGATGCGCGACGGGTCTGCACCGGGTGGTACAGGACCGATCTCCTCGATGGCCCGGCCGTCACGGCGGGTACGGGAGTCGGCGACGACGATGCGGGTAGTGAGGCGAACGGATCTTGCCCAGACGCTTCAGCTTGATCTTGACTGCGCGAGTGGTGTCTCCTGGTCTTGACGTGGGTGGGCACGGCGAGAGTTGCCGCGTGGTCTGCGGTACCCGGAGTGCCCGGATGGACGCGCCAGCCGCGATAGAGGGGTCCTGTGCGACTGTCGAGTACAGCTAGCCATTGTGCCCATACGTCGACGGCGGCCGAACCCGCATACGGCCGCCCCACCAGGGCCGAGCGTCAGCTCGCGGCGCCGCTCGACGACCTCCGGGATGCGGAAGGGCTTTCCGCATCCGCCGCACACGATGGGGGCCTGTGCGAGCACCGGGGCACGACGCGGACATTGCGACCGCAGTGCGCAGACGGCCTTGATTCCGCACCCCGCCTCCTGAGGAGCCGTGCCGGGCGGCCGGTCCCGCGGAAGCTGCGTTGGTGTCCGCGGCGGTCGCCACGGTGTGCGCCTTGAGCGCGATGGAGCCGCCTCGATCGTCTGCCGGTAGCGCTGCTTTCGCCTCGAGGTTCAGGCGTGACCAGCGAGCAGCCACCGCTGGGATGCGGCTCCTCGGGGTGGTCGAGGCCCAGCTCCTCGGCGAGCTGGCCAGGAATCTGCGGCTGTGGTGGCGGCCGGCGCGCGAGGTGTCGCGGATTCCGGCGCGCTGCGGCGATGCCATGGACCGCCTCGTGGAGGAGTCGCTCGGAGGAGAGCCCGTGTCCGCAGGCGGACGACGACTCCCCGGATCAGATTCGGGCGCGGCAAAGATCCGGCAGTTCGGGGTGGTGCCGCTGAATGTCGGCCCACGCCCCTGCCAGCTCTGCGGCGAGAACAGGTGGTGTCGTGCTCACGTCGTGACAACGAGCCGGGGTGCCTCTGTGTTCTTATTCCGGGGCATCCCAAATATTTTGCACGTACCAGTCAGTTGCCGCTCATGCGTCCCGGACGAGGGCGGGTGCGCTGATCTGCGGAGAAGCCGCACAGCTCGCCAAGGGGTGCGTAGTGATACATACGCCCCGGGATGTACGCGATCCACACGCCGGGGCGTCGCTCGAACAAGAGCTGTTTTCGGCCTCAGTACGCGCGTGCCACCACGGCGACGTTACTGGGTGCGTCATCGGCGTCCGGCACCGACCCGTCCGCGGCGAGCAGACACCGCACGGAGACGGAGTGCTCGGCCCAGCCGCGCCTCGCCCGCCTCGCCGAGCGTGGCCCACGGAATGCTCGCCCAGCCGCCGGCCGAGGTCACCTCGACGGCCTCCTCCAGCGTGGCGACCTCGCTCGTACGGGACACGCGGCGTTCGCGGGACTGCTCAGGAGCAGCGCCTGGTCCTCTTCGAGGATGCCCGGCAGCAGTCCGGCCAGGGCGTCCACGGGCACCGGCTCCTTGCCGCCGGGAATGCGGCGGGCCAGCATCGCCGTACCGCCCTCCAGGTCGCGCGGGCCGATCTCGATCCGTACGGGGACGCCCTTCGCTCCCAGTCGACGGCCCGGCGCCCGAAGGGGGTGTCGGTGCGGTCGTCGACCTGGACGCGATGCCGGCCGCCTTCAGGGCGTCACCGATCTCGCGCACCTTGGCGAGGACGGCCTGTCGCCCTTGATGGCGAGGACGACGACCTGGGTGGCGGCGAGGCGCGGCGGCACCCGTAGTCCGTTGTCGTCGCCGTGCATCATCACGAGGGCGCCGATCATGCGGGCCGTCGATCCCCAGGAGGTCTGCCAGACCAGCTCCTGCTTGCCTTCCTTCGACAGGTACTGCGTGTGGAAGGCCTTGGCGAAGTTCTGCCTGAGTTCGTGGCTCATGCCCATCTGAGGCCTTGCCGTCGCCCATCATCCCTTCGAGGGTGAGGGTGTTGATGGCGCCCGCGAAGCGCTCCTTGGCGGTCTTGCGCCCCAGGACGACGTCCATGGCGAGCACGTTCTCCATGAAGTCCGCGCGTACGTGCCGGTGGGATGCGCGCCGCGAAGTGCGCGCGCCTCCTCGTAGGTCGCGTGCGCCGTGTGGCCCTCCTGCCAGAGGAATCCGGGTCGTCCGCAGGAACAGCCGGGGCCGCAGCTCCCAACGGACCACGTTACCACTGGTTGATGAGCAGGGGCAGGTCGCGGCAGCTCTGCACCCACTTGGGAAAGTAGTCGTTGACGATCACTCGGAGGTGGGCGGACGACGGCGGGCTCTTCGAGCCCTTTGCCGCCGCCGTGGGTGACCACGGCCAGTTCGAGCGCGAAGCCCTCGACGTGGTCGGCCTCCTTGGTGAGGTACGACTGCGGGATCAGAGCGGGAAGTACGCGTTCTGCGTGCCCGTCTCCTTGATGCGCGCGTCCATGTCCTGCTGCATCCGCCCCCACAGGCAGCAGCCGTACGCGGTCGGATCACCATCGTCGCGCACCGGTCCGTTGTCGGCCAGCCTGGCCTTGGTGATGAGCGTCCTGGGTACCAGCGCGGAAAGTCTTCCGCCTGGGGCGTGAGAACGGGTGCTTTGGCCATGTCGCGCATGCTACGGCGCGGACTGCGGGCACGGGAATCCTTTTCGCCCGTATGCCTCTATGCCACTGGCATAGGGCCTTCAGGGGGCGCACGACGGAGTACGCGCAATGTCGGCACGCCTGCCAAACACCCCCCTAGACGTGACGGACGATGCGGAGTTCTCTGACATACGGGGGAGTGCGAGCAGCGCGCGAACACGGTCAACACACCACGGCGACAACTCTCGGCATCTCTCGGTGGATTGGGGCACTTTCGATGACACCTACGCTCGTGCAGCGACACCTCCCCCCACGCGGCACCGGTGTCGCGCGCGGACCTGTGCGCACGCGCGCGTGACGTGGGCGGAGATCCAGAGCGGATGTTGGTCCCGCTCTACGAAGCGGTGTACGAGCGGCTTGAGGTCGGCCCGGGCACACGCCTTCTGGGACTCGGCTGCGGTTCCGGGTCCCGCCCTTCTCATGGCGGCGTCGTCGCGGCGCGGCCGTGACCGGCGTCGAGGCCGCGGAGCCGGAGCGGGCTCAGCGCTCGCCAGGGAGCGGCTGCTGCCCGAGGCGTGGAGCGAGCAGGAGAGCACGGACACCCGTCTCACGGACGGCCGGGACGACGCGGTCGTCGCCGCGCCGGACGACGCCCCGTGCACCCTGATCACCGCCTTCCAGCCGATCGGCTGCACGGCGGGGGACTCTCGAGCGGCTCTCCACGCCCTGGAGAGCGCCGCTCCGCTGGCCGAGCGGAACGCCTCCCGTGGTGCTGGTCGGATGGGGCCCTCCGGAGCGCTGCACGGCTTCGTCCGTCTACGGGTGGCCAGAAGCTCGCCGACCCCCTTCGTAGTGCGGGGAGTTGGCGGCCGGCTCTCCGGCGTGACGACCTGGAGGAGGCCGCGGGCGGGGCTGCGGCCCGACGGATCGGGCGGGTGGCGTGCCCGCCCTTCGGGTACGCGGACACGGAGAGTGCGGTGCGCGGCCTGCCGTCGACGCGGTTGTTCGACGCGTAGCGGTCGTGCGACGGACCAGACGCAGGTGGACAAGGAGGTGACGGAGGCGCTGCAGCCGTACGTGCGGGCCGACGGCACCGTCTGGATGCCGAACGTCTTCCGGTACCTGATCGCGCGTACGACCTGACAGTGCGTACGACCACGGCGTCGCAGGAGGCAGGAGGACGGATCCGGTTCAGTCCTTGGTGAGGCGTGTGATGCCGGCGACCCGGTAGGCGTCGGCCTCCTCCAGCGTCTCGTTCTCCAGGAGCGCGGCCGCCAACGCGTTCAGCTGGTCGCGGTGGTCGCGCAGCTTGTGGCACGCTCTCTCTCGTAGCACTCGTCCACGATGCGGCGCATTTCTCCGTCGATCGTGTCGAGGGTGTCGGGCGCGGCGGCGAGACCGTAGGCCTGCTGCGCATCGTTCGGGAGGGCCGACAGACGGCCGACCTTCTTCGCTCATGCCCCAGCGGGCGACCATGCCGCGGGCGATGTTGGTGACCTGTTCGAGGTCGTTCTCGGCACCGGTGGTGATGACTCCGTAGACGACCTGTTCGGCCGCCATGCCGCCCAGCGCGCCGATGATGCGTCTCACGCAGGTACTCCTCCGTGTACGCGTACTTGTCGGAGTCCGGGGTGGACAGGGTCACGCCGAGCGCCCTGCCGCGCGGCACGATGGTGATCTTGCGGACGTCGGCGCCGGGCTGGAGCATGCCCAGGAGGGCGTGGCCGCTCTCGTGGTAGGAGCGCGTGGTGCGGCGGCGCTCCCTCGTCGGGCATCATCAGGGGCCGCTCGCGCCCAGCTGACCTTCTCCAGCGCTTCGGACAGGTCGGTCTGCGTGACTTCCTTCTGCTTGCGCTTGACGGCCAGGGAGCGCTGCCTCGTTGGTGAGGTTGGCGAGTTCTGCGCCGGTCATGCCCGGGGTCGTGCGGGCGACTTGGGCGAGGTCGACGTCGGGGGCGAGCGGGATCTGGCGGGCGTGGATCTTGAGGATGGCTCTCGCGGCCGCCGCGGTCGGGCGGGGAGACGCTGACGATGCGGTCGAAGCGGCCGGGGCGGGTGAGGGCCGGGTCGAGGACGTCGGCGCGGTTGGTGGCGGCGATGACGATGACGCCCTCGGAGCCGGTGAAGCCGTCCATCTCCGTGAGGGATCTGGTTCAGGGTCTGCTCGCGCTCGTCGTGGCCGCCCATGCCGCTGCCGCCGCCACGCGCGCGGCCGATGGTGTCGATCTCGTCGATGAAGATGATCGACGGCGACCTTGCGGGCCTCCGCGAACAACTCCCGTACGCGGGAGGCGCCGACGCCGACGATCATCTCGATGAACCCGAGGCGGAGGCCGAGAAGAACGGCACTCCGGCCTCGCCGGCCACCGATAGCGCGCGAGCAGCGTCTTGCCGGTGCCGGGCGGGCCCGCGAGGAGCACGCCGCGCGGCATCTTGGCGCCCATCTTGCGGTAGGCGTCGGGGTTCTTGAGGAAGTCGACGACGTCGTTGAGCTCGCCCTCGACCTCGTCGATGCCGGCGACGTCGTCGAACGTGGTGCGCTTCTTGCCGGGTTCCAGTTCGACGGGGCTTGGGCGGCTGTTTGCGGCCGAGCATGCGTCGCCGGCGCCGCCCATGCCCTGGCTCATGCGGCGCGCGATGAAGATCCACAGGACGACGAGGGAGCAGCATCGGGGGCGAGCGAGATGAGGAGGTTGGACAGGAAGCTGCGCTCCTGGACGACCGGTTCGGCCGTCACGGTGACGTCGTGCTTCTCCAGGTTCGCCCAGAGGTCGTCGTCGGCGAAGGACGGGCGCTGCGTCGTGAACTTCGTGTAGTTGTCGGCCTTGCTGCCGCTGTCGTCCGGGGTGGGCTGCTCAGCTGCTTGAGCTGGCCCTGGATCGCGTCGCCCTTGGCGTAGATCTTGGTGACGTTGTCGTTGGCGACCTGTTTGCTGAACTCGGTGTACGAGATCGTCGGCTCGTCGCCCTCGTTGAAGAACGACAGGACCAGGTTGGCGATCAGGTAGACGATCAGGGCCGTCAGGGATGAGGCTCGCCCCCAGCCGCCGGGCATCTTGCGCTTGGGCGACTGCGGAGGCGGCGGGGGCGGCACCCTCGGAGCGCCAGGGCTGATCGGTGCGGTCGCGCGGGGGTACGCGATTCGCCACGCCTGTCTCTCCTCCTGCCGCCTGCCCTCTGCCGAGGCTCCGGTCTCGGGCCCACGAGCCTGGGCCCATGACCACGCACAGATCCCGGACCCTTGCCAGTATCCAGAATCCCTGGTTACTGTCTGAATCGTGAACGGTTTCCGACGATCGCTCTCACGCAACGGCCTCGCGGCCCGCCGGCTCGCGGTCCTCCTCATGGGCCACGAAGCCGGACACCCGCCTGCCCCGCGTACGGGACTTCGCCGAGGAGCTCGGCTGCGGGAACGGAACCGTGCGGGCTGCTCTCCGCCTCCTGGAGGAGGCGGGCGCCATCGAGACCGCCGCTCCGTGGACACCTGGGCACCTTCCTGGTCGCCTCGGACCGCGCCATACTGTGGCGCCTCTCGGGGCTCGGCACTCTGCTGGCGGCGATGCCCTCCCCTACTCCCGGCGCTACGAGGGCCTGGCCACGGGCCTGCGCGCAGCCTTCGAAGAGGCCGGTACGCCTTTGCCATCACCTTCATGCGCGGTGCGGGCGCCCCGAACCGCGGCCCTCCTGAAGGCAAGGTCGACCTGGTCGTACTGTCGCGCCTCGCGGCCGACGGACTGGTCGAGCAGCACAGAGACCAGTTGGCGCTCGTCGCCGACCTGGGACCCGGCCACCTATGTAGGCGCGCACGGCTTCCTCGTGCGCGATGGCGCCCTCACTGGACGCCCCTGGACTGCGGGTCGCCGTCGACCACGCGTCGGAGGACCAGCGGATGCTGGCGGAGCGCGCCTCTCGGGGCGCTCGGACATCCAGTGGGTCGAGTCGTCGTACATGCAGCTGCGCGAACCTGTTCGCACAGAACAAGGCCGACGCCACCGTCTGGAACCTCGACGAGGTGCAGGGACGGCTCGGCATGGAGGTGGACGTGCTGCCCCTGGGCGACGAGGTCACCCGCGATCTGGCGCTGCGCAACTCCAGCGCGGCGATCATCGGCAGGACCGAGGGCGCCAAGGCGCTGTCCGCGGTGCAGGACGCCCTCGATCTGTCCCAGGTGGCGCAGTTGCAGGCCGAAGTGCTGCGAGGCGATCGCATCCCCTCGTACTGACGACCCCGCACGGACGACGGGCTGTCGTGATCCCCTCTCGGGACCTTCGGCCCCCCTCAAAATCCAGAATCCCGGTTACTGTCTCGATTGGGAGGTCCCATGGACGACCAACTAGCCCTCCGCATCCGGCTGTTCCTCGAAGGAGGCCAGGTCAGGCCCGAGGTCGCCGACTTCGTGTACTCGCCGAGCTGACCGCTCTGGAGGACGAGGGCCGCATCGTCACCGAGGAGAGCGCCGGATGCTCACCAGCCATCTGATGATGGCGCTCACCCGGCTCCCTGGACGGCGCCCCTGATCGAGCAGTTCCTCACGGACGAGCAGGTCGCCGCCGAGCTGGCCGACCATCCGGCGGCCGTGGAGCGCGCCCGCCGCGTGTCCCGCCGGGCCCACGCCGAACTCGGCGCGACCCTGCCCGAGTCCGAGATCAACTTCCTGGCCATGCACCTCGCCGTACTGGCGCAGCAGCCCACCCACTGAAGTCCGCAGGGACTACGGAAAGAAGGAACCCGTCATGACGAAGATCCTCACCGGCGGCGTCGGCAAGGTCAGAAGTGGCGAACACGATCAAGGAGTTGGGGGCTCGACGGCGTCGAGGTCACCGTCTCCAGCGACATGGATGCCGCCATGAAGCTGCGCGCGGGCCAGGCCGACTACTTCCTGGGCACCTGCCACACCGGGGCCGGGGCATCGCTCGGCGTCCTGGTCGGCCTGATGGGGCAGGCCGCCTGCCACACCTTCGGGCGCGGCGTGCCCACCGAGGAGGAGAGGTCGGCACCCTGCTGGCGGACGGCAAGAAGGTGTTCGGCTTCTCCATGGACCAGATCGACCGGATCGCGCCGCTGATCGCCCGCGCGATCGCCACCCGCGCCTGAGCACGCAAGGGACATGCCATGAACTCCTCCCCGGTACCGTCCTCGCCGCCGGCGCGAACCTCGACTTCACGCTGGCCCAGCAGCTCACCGTGATCGCCCTGTGCGCGCTGACCGCCTTCATCTCGGGCATATGGCCCTGGCCGTCTTCAACGACGGCGTGCGCCCCTTCATGCTCGACTTCATCCAGGGACGCACCACCCGCAGCGCCACCGGCGGTGCTCCTTCGGCCTGTCCGCCGGCTTCATCTTCGGCCTGGGCGCGCCGATGGCCCTGTCCACGGGCGTCCTCAGCCCGTGGCTGGTCTTCCTGCCCACCGACATCCTCGGAATCCTGGCGCCCAAGAAGTGGCTCGCGCCGATCCTGGGCGGCGCCTCGGGGCGCGGTCGTCGTCTTCGGTCTGAACGGCGCCAACAACCTGGCGCACGACCTGCCCGTCGACTTCCTGACGGCGATGCAGCAGATGTCGACGCCGATCCTGTTCCTGTTCACGCTGTTCCCGGTGCTCGCCATCACCAAGCAGTTCGGACGCAAGTGGGGGCGCGATCGCGGGCGTGGCCGAACTGGCCCTGGTCGTCATGACGATGAAGCTGTGGCCGAAGGTCTTCGCGGGAGCCATCGCCATGGCGGTCGGTGTCCTGATGCTGATCGCTCTGGCGGTCGCCAAGGACCTCAGGCAGCGCAAGACGGACCGGGCGAACGGGGTCGAGGAGATCGCCCCTCGCCGACGACCCCATGGCGTCCCTGTTCAGCGCGAGCGCGGCCCGGCTCCGCAAGTACCTGCCGCTGTTCATGGTGCTCGGCGCCGGCGTCTGCGTCCTGGCGCAGATGCACATATTCGGCGGTGGCGAGGCCACCAGCTTCCTGATCGCCAAGGGGGCAGTACGGGGAGGCCGCGCAGGTCGACTTCTACCGCGTCTTCGGCTTCATCCCGCTGATCGCGACGACGGCCCCGGCCTCCGGCGCGTACGGCATCGCGGGCTTCACGCTCGTGTACACCCATCGGCTATCTGATGCCGAACCCGTTCCTCGCGGCCGTCGTCGGCGCCCTGGTCTTCGCGGTCGAGGTGCTCGCCCTGTCGTACATCGGCAAGTTCCTCGGCAAGCTGCCGAGCGTGCGGGGACTCCTCGGGAGCACCTGCGCAGCGCGATCACCGACACCCTGCAACTGGCCATCCTGTTCTGGTTCGCTGATGGCGGCGAACGCGATGGGCGCGGGCCTCGGCATCCTGATCGTGGGCGGGCTGTACCTGCTCAACGAGGCGATGGGCCGCCCGGTCGTGCGGATGGCGGCGGCGCCCGCCGCGGTGATCGTCGGCGGCATCCTGCTCAACGTCCTGTACTGGCTCGACCTGTTCACCCCGATCAAGGCCTGAGCCGGACCGGCATCGGCGACGTCGGCAACCACCTCTTTCGACGATCTCGTAACGCTGCGTGAAAGTTTCCCCAAGATTCGTCACGCTCCGTGGAACTCGTGCGGAACGCGAACCGTTGAGGGAGTGAGCGGGCGAAAGAGGCCGCGCGACACGGCCCGCCCGCCGGGCCAGTACTCACCGGAGAGGACACCCCCCACCATGCACACCACCACCCTCCACACCGTCACGGGCCCTCTTTCCCACGAAGCCGTCCGCGGCCCCGCCCTCGCCCATGAGCACCTCGTCCTGGACCTGGACCTCAAGGGCGACGGCGGGCAGCCGTCCTCGACGCGCAGCGGCACGGCCCGGCGGTCACCACCGAACTGGCCGCTCTGCACGAGGAGTTCGGACTCTCCCTCGTCATAGAACTGACCTGCCGCGGCATGGCCGCGACCCGAGCGCGCGCTCGCCGCGATCGCGCGGGACTCCGGGTCGCGGTCGTCGCGGCCACCGGCTGGTACTACGAGCCTTTCCACGCACCGGAGTTGGCGGACGCGAGCGTCCCGAGCGGCTCACCGACGTCCTCGTGCGCGAGATCGAGAGCGGCCTCGACGGCACGGGGATCCGGCCCGGCGTCCCTCGGCGAGGTCGGCAGTCACGGCGACCGGCCGAGCGAGCCGAGACCCGCCTTCCCTGCGCGCCGCGGCGCGGGCCGCGGACGCCACCCGGGCCGTCCGTCGCCACCCACGCCCAGCTCTGCGGCGCGGCGGCCTCGCCCAGCTGGAACTGCTCACCGCCGAGGGCCTGCCCCCGCACCGCGTCTCCATCGGCCACCAGGACCTCTCGATGATCCGGGCTGCACAAGGAGCTGGCGGCGAGCGGTGCGTACGTCGCGTTCGACACGGTCGGCAAGGAGAGCTACCAGAGCGACGACACGCGGCTGCGGCTGCTGCTCGGTCTGATCGAGGCCGGGCACGCCGACCGGGCCCTGCTCAGCTGCGACATCTCCCGGCACGGGTACCTGGAGGCGGAGGGCGGCCAGGGGTACGGGCATCTGTTCCGCTCCTTCCTGCCGCGACTGCGGGCGGCCGGGGTGGACGAGGACCTGATCGACCTGATGACGCGGCGCAATCCGCTGCGCTTCCTGACCGGCGCGAGCGTGGAGGAGATCTGACCACGACAGCCGACATGACAGCCGAGAAGACCCTTCGCTGCCTGCCATCATCATCCGCTGGGCGACCGTCGCCGTCGAGGACGCCGCGCCCGCCAGTTCCGGCTCCTGGAGTGCACGGCCGCGCACTTCGAGGGCACGGAGCTGTTCACCGCGGACGCGGGCGTCGTGCCTGACTCGGCCGGCCGCGGACCACGGCCCAGGTGGAGGCCGTGCTCGCCGACTTCTTCGGTGCCGAGGACGCCGCGTTCGTCCAGGGCGCGGGCACGGGCGCGATCAGGGCCGCGTTGAACGGGGCGGTGAGCGCGGGCGACCCCGCTCATCCACCGCGCGCCCGTCTACCGCACCACCGAGGTCACCCTGCGCGGCATCGGGGTCCGCACCGAGGAAGTCGACTTCAACGACATGGGGGCGCTGCGCAAGGCACCCTGCCTCCGGCCGCTTCCGGTGGGCGTACGTGCAGCACACCAGACAGCGCCTCGGTGACGCGTACGACCCGGGCGAGGTCCTCGCGGCGTGCCGGGCGGCGGGGGTGCGCACCATCGTCGACGACAACTACGCCGTGATGCGGGTTCCGGCCTCAGGTGTCGAGCTGGGCGCCGACGCCTCCTAAGCTCCCTGCCCTAGCTGCTCGCACGGACCGGAAGGTCGGCGACCGTCGTCGGCGCCCGGGACCTGGTCGAGCACGTGCGCCGGGACAACTACTGGGGGCGGCCAGGTCCAGGGCCACTCAGGCGCTGACGCGCTGCGCGCTCACCCACGTGCCGGCAGGATGTGGGCGCTGCAGTCGCGTCGGGGCCGAGGTGGCCGAGCTGGCCTCGCGGCGGGCGAGGTGCCGGCGGTCGCCGAGGTCCGGATCGCCAATGCCCAGGACCGCTGCCCGCTGGTCCGGCTCGACCGTCTGTCGCTCGGGAACCAGCCGTGGGCGGTGGCGGCGCGGTCTGCAAGGCGGCGCTGCATCCGGTGGGCAATCCGGTACGAGATCGCGCCGCTCTTCTACCGCGCATGTCCAGCTCGGCCCTCGACGACGCGGAGCTCGCCGACTGACGGTGCGGACCAACTCCGATGCGCGCGGGCGCCGACCTGGTCGTCGACATCCTGCGCCGCTTTCGCTCCACGAACTCAGCAAGGACTGACCGACCGTGTTCCTCGACAGCCTCGCTCACCCGCAACGAGCTGGTCGACGCCGCGGCCGACCTCCTCCACCGGCGCGGGTGCGATCCCGCCTGACACCTGGCGTGATGGACCTCGACGCGATCGAGGGAACGCGCGGCTGCCCGCCGCCGAGGCCGAGCGGCTCGGTCTCACCCTCTGGTTCGTCGTCAAAGCAGCTCGGCCGCAACCCGAGGCTGATGGGGCCATCGCCCGGCGCATCCGCAGTACGCCGCCATCGACTCCGGCCCGAGGCCCGCACCCTGCACGCCACCGGCGCCCGGGCCGGGAGTCTCGGACACCTCGTGCAGATCCGCGCCGCGACCTGCCGGAGATGCTGGCCGCGTCCCGGGAACGGTGACGGTCCACGACCTGGCGAACGCCAGGGCGGTGTCCGACACGCGGCGGCTGGGCTGCCTCGTGCAGGACGTGTTGATCCGCCCTGGAGAGCGCCGAGGAGTCCTGTGCACCCGCAGGAGGGCGGGTCCCGCTTCGCCCGGGATCGACAGAGTTCGCCGCGGCGCTGGAGCGGCTGCCCGGCGATGCGGATCGCGGGCGATACACGCGTTCCCGTGCGTACCGTGCGATCCGGCCACGGGCGCCCCGGCCCCACTGAACTTCGGAACTCGCCCTCAAGGCCCGCCAGACACCGGCCGCCCGCGGGCACCACGGCCCCTCAAGCTCAGCGCCAGCGCGCGTCCATGGCCACGCTCTCGCGCTGCTCGCCGAGCCTCGGCGCCACCCGCGGTGACCCGGCCACTCCGCTGACCGGCACCAATTCTTCTGCGCACGCCCGCGACCCTCGCCGGCCCGAGAAGCTCCGCGTACGTGGCCGTCACCGAGGTCGCGCACACCTCGCGGACGGCCGGGCCCGCGGTCCACGGAAGGCGGCTTCTATCCCCGCTCGAACATCAAGGCAAGGCGGCGCTGCTCCCCGCACCGGTCTGCGCCTGCCGGTGGCAGGACCGCGCCGCCAGACATCGGACTTCTACCGGCTGCTCGACGCCCCGCACCCCACGCGGACGTCCGCGTATGGGGCGACACCGCGCTGCTGCGCGTTCCGTACACGAGATCTTCGCGACGCGCTCGACGGTCGCGGTGTGGCAGGAAGACTCTCCGTCGGGGCGCCACGGCCTCGTCGGGCTGTTCGGCGCACAGGAAAGAGCCGCCTCATGCAGAGCAAGACCGTGATCGTGGTGGTGGACGGATTCGGTGTCGGCGCGATGCTTCGGACGCCGGCGCTGCGCCCGGGCGACGTGGCGGCGGACACCTGCGGGCTGCTGCTGGACCGGTGCGCGGAGGCGTTCGGCAGACCGCCTGCGGCTTCCGGTGCTCGGCGCGCCCGGCCTCGGCCTGCGCACCTGCGCACGACCTGGCCCGGCGCACGCATCTGCCGCCGGTCGCCGCGGGCAGGGCGACCAGCGCTCGGATATCCAGCGAGACACGCCCGCCGGGCACCAGACGATGATGCCAAGGCGCGGACTTCAGCAGGGTGACGGTGGCCCGGCTCGCCGAGCACCTGGGCAGGTGACGCGGGCCCTGACGGACCCGCACCGGGTCGAGCTCCTCGACGGCAAGCCGTTGCTGCTGGTCGACGGGGCCGTGCCGTGCACGACAACCCGGAGGCGGACGGGCATCAACTGGAACGCGTCGGGCCGGCTGGACGACTATCGGCTTCTGACGGCATCCTTCGGCGTGGCCCGTACGGTCCGGGCCGTCGCGCCGGTCGCGGGTCATCGCGATGAGCGGTCGTGCCGACGGGCCGCTCGGCGACTTTCTGTGCGGGCGGGCGACGGCGGCACGGTCGGCCTGGACACGCCGGTGGCGACCGGCTTCTACCGCAACGGCGGGCTGCAAGTGCAGCACCTGGGCGCCGAGTTGGACCACGCGGCGGCTCCCGGACCTGGGCGCGCGCTGGGCGCATCCCGGTGACGCCCGTCGGCTTAAGGCGGTGGTGGCGGACATCCCTGGCCTGCAAGAGGCGGCGGTGCGGCGTCCGGCGGTGGACACACGGCGGAGGTGCTGGCCCACACCCTGGAGGCGGGTGCGGGCCGACGGAGACGCGCTGGTCGTGGCGAGGCGTGGCAGGAGAGCTGCGCTGGGCACCAGCAGGGACGTCGAGCGGTACGGACCGGATCCTGGAGCAGGTCGACGCGGGCCTTCGCGGCGTTGGTGTCCCTGCTGTCCGAGGCCCGGCGACCGGCTGATCGTCACGGGCGACCACGGCAACGATCCGACGATCGGGCACGCGTACCACACGCGGGAGTTCGTGCCGGTACTGATCCACCGTCCCGGGGCGCCGGGCGTGGAGCTGCTGCCCGACGCGGCGAGCCTCGCCGACGTGGGTGCCACCGCGGCGGCGGCGCTCGGCCTCGACCCGAAAGGGCCTCGCGGCCGGCACGGAGATACGCGAAGCCGCGGCGCGGGCCGCCTGACCGCCTCCGTACAGAGGTGAGGGGCGCCCGCACGCGGCGAGCGCCCTCGTCCCTCCGCGTACGGAAAGGTCATCGACCCATGGCAGCAGCCCGGCCGGCGCTTCCCGCCGGCCCGACCGAATCAGCCCATGAACTTCTTGAACTCGTCGGGGAGTTCGAAGTCCCTTGGCGTCCTGTCCGGCGCCCGGCAGCCCGGAGCGCCGCCTCGCCTGGCCTGCGGCCTCGCGGCGGAGCGGCCTCCTCCTGCTCCTCTGCTGCTTGCGCTTCATCGGGTTTGCCGGAGCGCTGCTTGCCCTTGGCCTTCTTCGGCTGCTTCTCCTGCCGGCCCGGACCGCCGCCCATGCCCGGCATCGGGCATCGGCATGCCGCCGCCCTGCGCCATGCGGGACGCATCATCTTGCGGGCCTCGAAGAAACCGCTCGACCAGGTTCTTGACGGCGCTGACTCGACACCGGAGCCCTTGGCGATACGGGCACGGCGCGAGCCGTTGATGATCGTGGCGTCGGCGCGCTCGGCCGGGGTCATCGACTTGATGATGGCGGCGGTGCGGTCGACGTCGCGCTCGTCGAGGCTGTTGATCTGGTCCTTGATCTGGCCCATTCCGGCAGCATGCCGAGCAGCTTGGAGAGTGGAGCTCATCTTCCTGACCTGCTCCATCTGCGCCAGGAAGTCGTCGAGCGTGAAGTCCTGGCCCTCTTGGAGGCCAGCTTCTCGGCCATCTTCTCGGCCTCTTGCTGCGAGAAGGTCTGCTCGGCCTTCTCGATCGCGCGAGCATGTCGCCCATGCCGAGGATGCGGGACGCCATGCGGTCGCGGTGGAACGCGTCCGAAGTCGTCCAGCTTCTCGCCGTTCGAGGCGAACATGATCTGGCGGCCGGTGACGTGCGCGATCGACAGGGCGGCACCACCACGGGCGTCACCGTCGAGCTTGGAGAGCACCACGCCGTCGAAGCCGACGCCGTCGCGGAAGGCCTCGGCCGTGTTGACGCGCGTCCTGACCGATCATGGCGTCGACGACGAAGAGGACCTCGTCAGGGGCTGACGGCGTCGCGGATGTCCGCGGCCTGCTGCATCAGCTCCTGGTCGATGCCGAGGGCGACCGGCGGTGTCGACGATGACGACGTCGTAGACCTTGGACTTCGCGTACTCGATGGAGTCCTTGGCGACCTCGACCGGGTCACCCACCCCGTTGCCCGGCTGCGGGGGCGTAGATGCCGACGCCGGCGCGCTCGGCGACGACCGGCAGCTGGTTGACGGCGTTGCGCTGGAGGTCACAGGCGACGAGCAGCGGCGAGTGCCCCTGGCCCTTGAGCCACGTGGCCCAGCTTGCCCGCGAGGGTCGTCTTACCGGCACCCTGCAGACCCGCGAGCATGATCACGGTCGGGCCGGTCTTGGCGAAGCGCAGCCGGCGGGTCTCGCCACCGAGGATGCCGATGAGCTCCCTCGTTGACGATCTTGATGACCTGCTGGGCGGGGTTCAGCGCCTGGGAGACCCTCGGCACCGGCCGCGCGCTCCTTGACCTGCTTGATGAAGGCACGGACGACGGGCGCGACGTCGGCTCCAGCAAGGCGATGCGGATCTCGCGCGCCGTGGCGTCGATGTCCGCCTCGCTGAGGGCGACCCTTGCCGCGGAGGTTCTTGAATGTCGCTGCGAGGCGATCGGAGAGGTCGAACACGGCGGTCAGCGAACTCGGGTCGGGTGGCATTGGGACGGGTCGCCCTCCAGGGTATCCGGACGAGCGGGTTGGGTCAGCGGCCCGGTCGTCCCCGACCGCCGACCCGCCTATCCACGCAGTGCGCCCTCCAGTGCCCTGGGCCACCGACACGGCCTCCTCCGACGGCAGCGGAGCCCCTTCGGGACCGGTCACGTAGAAGGCGTCGACGGCGTTGAGACCAGCGCGATGGAGACGTGCGCCGACCGCACCCGCACGTCGGAGAGCTCCAGGGCCCGCCCGATGCGGTGCAGCAGTCCCGGCGCGTCCTGGGCCCGCACCTCGATGACGGTCGCGAGCCGGGAGCCCGCCGACGCCACCGTCGCCCGGGGCGGCGGCGCCACCACGCCGCGCCGCCGCGGGTAGGCGGCGTCCCGCTCGGCGAGCCGGGCGACGATGTCGAGGGAGCCGTCGAGGGCGCGCACGAGGTCGGCGCGCAGCCGCGCGCGCTCGCGGAAGGGAGCCGTACTCGGCGGCGACCCGCCAGTCCAGCAGGAGCACGGAGCCGCTTCCGCCCTGCCGTCGGGTTTCCGTCCCGCTCCCCCGCCCCATTCCGTCGGCAGGGACAGCGCCCGCAACTCCGCGGTGCGCACGGTGAGCCGGTGCATCGCGAGACACCGGGAGACGGCCGGCAGCACCCCGGGCTGGTCCGGCACGGCGATCAGCAGTTCGACGCTCGAGCGGCTCCGGTTCCGTGGCGGCGTCCCCTCTCCCGCCGTCCGTGGCGACCGGTTCCGTCTGCGCCCGCAGCGCGAGCACGGGCCCCCCGGTGCGGAACGCCTCGACGGCGAGCCGCTCCTGCTCGGCGGTCGGGTCGATGTCGTCAGGGTCGACGGGCTCGTCCCCGGCGAGGACCGCCGAGACCCGCTTGACCAGATCGGCGACGAGCGAGCGCGCTGTCACGACGACCAGGCAGCGGGGGCCGGTGGCCAGCGCGTCCGCCCTCGGTGAGGGCGTGCAGGAGTTCCAGCGTCCCGGCGGAGCCGACCGCGTCGGCGACGGAGCGCACGGTCGCCGGGTCCTCCAGGTCGCGCCGGGTGGCGGTCTCCCGATGAGCGGCAGGTGATGCCGGACGAGCGAGGCGAGGACGGCGACGTCGGTCCGGTCGGAAGCCGATCCGCGCGGCGACGTCCCGGGCGATGATCTCGCCCGCGACCGAGTGGTCCCCCAGCCAGCCCTTCCCGATGTCGTGCAGCAGGGCCGCGACCAGGAGCAGGTCGGGGGCGGCCGACGCGCCGGGTCAGTTCGGCGGCGCGGACGGCGGTCTCGACAGGTGCCGGTCGACGGTCCAAGTGTGCACGGGCGTTGCGCTGCCGGCAGCGGACCGCTCCCCAGTCCGGCAGCAGCCGGGTGATCAGGCCCTCCGCCTCCAGTGCCTCCCACCTCGACGGTGGGCCGACCGGCGCCGACGGCGTCACCAGCTGCTCGCAGGGCCTCGGCGGGCCAGGGGGTGGGCAGCGGGCGGGCGGCCGCGGCCATCCGCCGCACCGCGTGCAGGGACAGCGGCAGACCGGCCTGTGCGGCAGCGGCGGCGGCCCGCAGCGGGAGCACAGGGTCCCGGTCGGGCTTGGCGGCGCGGGCCAGCACCACCTCGCCGTCCATCTCGACGACGCCCTCGGCGAGCAGGGGACCGCTCGACCGGCGCCGACCGGCTGCCGCCGCCGAGCATGGCGCGCAGCCGGGGCCGCACGGCACGGGGACTTGAGGACGCAGCCCACCTCCCGCCAGGTCACGTCGCTGGCGTAGGAGACGGTGCGCGCGGCCTCGTAGACCTGGCGCAGCAGGGTGTCGGCGTCCAGCAGAGCCGAGTTCGGCGGCGACCTGGTCCTGTTCCTGGAGGGCGAGCCGGTCGGTGGCCCGGCCGGTGGTCAGATGCAGCGCGTCGCGCACGTCGAGCAGCCGGCGCCGGGCGTCGGCCAGGCCCTCGCGCGCGGCGCGTCCGCCAGCCACGAGGCGGCGACGGCCCGCAGCGCGGTCACGTCGGAGGCCGCCCCGCGCCTCGCTTCAGATCGGGTTCGAGCAGATACTGCAGTTCGCCCTGGCGCTCGGCGCGCTCCTCGCACAGCTCGCGCAGTTCCGGCAGGCGCTTGGGCGCCTGGTTGCGCCAGTCCGCGAGGACGGCGGTGCGCAGGCCCGCGGTCAGGTCACGAGGTCACCGGCGACGTGCCGGGCGTCGAGCAGGCCGAGCTGCTACCTGAGGTCGTCGCCCGCGGTCTTGCGCGCCTCCGCCGGGGTCGCGCAGCGGAGGGTCGAGGGCGAGGCCCAGATCCCAGACGGGGTACCAGATGCGGTCGGCGAGCGCGGCGACCTCCGCCGTGGTCCGCGCTGCCGTCGTGCAGCAGGAGCAGGTCGAGGTCGCTGCGCGGGAGAGTTCACCGCGGCCGTATCCGCCGGCGGCGACCAGGGAGACACCCGCGGAGGTCGCTGCCGAGAGGTTCGGTGAGACCGGTCGTCCGGTGAAGAGCTCCGCGAGGACCGCCGAACGGCGCGGCAGCCCGGACCGCGCCTCCCTGGAGGAGGCGCGGCCGGGCACGCACGCACTTAACCGCTGGGTGCAGGAGCCTTCGTCGTCCCGTGCTCCCGGTCCCGTGCGTCGTTCACCTACTCGTCGCCCGAGCAGGACTCCCGGTTCCGTCCGCGAACGATCGGTTACAGCAGCGTCGGTCCGCGCGCGCTCAGCCGGTCGGACCCGGACGGCGAGTCTCGGCGGGGACCGCCCAGACACTCGCCGTCGATCTTGCCGGTCGCTGCCGCCTTCCTCCGACGTCGATCCGCTGCTCGGCGTCGTCGTCCTCGACCAGCACCTCGATGCGGATCGCGCACCAGGTCGACGTGTACTTTCGGCACGGTAGGCCTCGGGTGTGGCCGCGCTGGCGGCCGTAGCCGCTGGCCTCGGTCTACGGTCAGGCCCTGGACGCCGAAGGCCTGGAGGGCCTCGCGGTCTCGTCGAGGCCGGTGCGCGGCCCGAGCGGCCCGCTGGTGTTGAGACTTCAGCCGTCCACCTTCTTGGAGTCCTTGGCAGCGGCGACCGAGATTTGCGGGCACGGCCGTTCGGGCCGCGGTGCCGCCGCCCGCGCCACTGAAGTCGTACGCGGTCTCGGCGTGCTCGACCTGGTCGATGCCGGAACCTCGTCGTCCTCGCTGGCCACCGCATACCGATCGTCTTGTCGATCAGGAAGGCGAGGATCGCTGGAGGCGACGTAGCTGAGTACGCGAGGACGCGCGCGGCACCCGCGGGCTGCTTCCACGGCTGGGCGAGGAGGCCGCCGCCGTAGAAGGAGCCCACACGCCGCGTCGGACTGACCGCCGCCGGTGGCGAAGAGCCGATCGGGAGGGAGCCGACGATGCCGCCGACGGGGTGGACACCGACGGCGTCGAGAGTCGTCATGTAGGCGCCGCCGGGCCCCACGGCCGCGCGCTACCCTAACGATAAGCGCCGATCGCGATCGCGCCGAGCGGCGAGCAGGACCCACCGGAAGAGCGATCGCGACGAGCGCCGGGCGACACGGCACGGGCGGCACCGAGAGGCGAAACGCCGCGGGCGCAGCTTCTCGTAGGCCAGCCAGGCGAGCATCGCGGGCGGCGGTGGCGACCTGGGTGTTGACGAACATCAGCGCGCCGACGCCGTCGTCGCTGCCGAGCGCGAGCCGGCGTTGAAGCCGAGACCAGCCGAGCGCCCACAGCAGGCCGGCGCCGAGCGTGCGTCACACGGCAGCGGCGTGGCGGCGCATCGGGTCCTTCTTGAAGCCGACGCGCTTCGCCGATTTGACGGAGGATCACGCCGAGCGGCGGGCAGCTGGTGCTGATGTGCACAGCACGTACCACCGGCGAAGTCGATCACGCCGAGGTCCGAAGGCCCAGCCGCCGGTCCCCCACGCAGTGGGCGACGGGAAGTAGACGATGGTGGCCCACAGCGCGGTCGAACAGGGCCCAGGCGCTGAACTCACGCGGTCCGCGAGGGGCACCGCTTATCCGAGCGGGCGTGATGATGGCGAACATCAGCTGGAAGACGGCGAAGACGTAGATCGGGATGGTGTAGCCGTCCCCAGAGCTGGGTCAGTCCGATCCCGCTGAGGCCGACGAAGTCGCCGTCCCAGCCGATCAGCGATCCCTTGTCGGTGCCGAATGCGAGAGAGAAGCCATGCAGCACCCACAGGATCGTGACGATCACGAGGCTGATGAAAGCTCATCATCAGCATGTTCAGGATGTGCTCTTGACGCGGACCATGCCTCCGTAGAAGAAGGCCAGGCCCGGGGTCATAGAGCATCACCAGGGCGGAACAGATCAGCGCATGAAGCCTGTGTTGGCGGACGACAGTGTGGGTGCGTCCGCCGCAAGCGTGATGGCTGATGCCATCGGCGTCTCCTCGTCGTTGGTACGGCCCCCGTGCGGGCGCAAGCCTGAAGCGGTCATGAGGGGTGGGCCTGTTATGCGCCAGACTTTGGCCCAGCGCGGTTTCCGTGGGCGCCCCTCGATGTTTCGCCGCAGTGACGAAGAGGTCCTGGGTGTTACGCGTCAATGAACTGCCGGATGGCGGGTCCGCCGATCGTTATCGTGGCGGAACTTCCGCGGACGGCGCCGACCGCGGCCGTCCGTCCTCGATGACCTGGCGTGGGGAGCCGAGTCGAGGCTGTTTCGGGACGATCGTGGTCGCGGCCGGGGTCGCGGGCGTGATCCCAGGGATCGGGGTCAGACCGCCGCTTCCCGGCGGCGGTCTCGGGCAGGTGCACCGGCGAGGCTGCTCGGTCCAGCTGGATGACCTCGGCGACGTCCCGAAATCCCGCACGGCGGTGTCGACGGTCTTGCGGACTCGGGTGCGCGACCCGCTCGAGGCGCACCTTTCCTGGCGATGCCGAGTGCGTCGCCGGCCGGGAGTCGTGGCCTCGCTCCGGCTCCCTTCTGGGAGCAGGTGCACCGTGGCCATGCCGATGAGGTTCAGCGCGTACGAACGCTGGTGCTCGGGCATCCTTCCTCTGGAACGACTCGGCGGCGCGCCGCATCAGCGGGCTCGGCCATCGACGCGTACGCGCTGCGCCCGGCGGCAGACGTAGGCGAGGTCGCGGAACCAGCGGCCGTTCTCCCATGCAGTTCGGCCTGGAGAAGAAGCGGATCCAGTCGGGATCGGAATCGTCCCAGTCGTCCGCGTCGGTGAAGGTCTCCTCGGCCGATCCGCACGGCGCGCCGGCACCCTGCCGGGCCGCTCCATGTTCGCGTACGCGCGGGCCTCCATCGCATGCTACGCATGGACTGGGTGCGGGGGCTGGCGCAGTCGCGGCCGCCGTCGCTGGGCGAGGTGGATGAGCTCCAGGGCGTCCTCGGGGCGGCCGAGGTGGATCATCTGGCGGCTCATGCTGCTGAGGGACGTACGAGCGAGCGGCTTGTCGCCCGCTTCCTTGGCGGCGTGCAGGGCGAGCACGAAGTACTTCTGGGCGGTGGGCTGCAGGCCGACGTCGTAGCTCGTCCAGCCGGCCAGCTCCGCGAGTTCGGCAGCGACCTTGAACGGAGCGCGCACGGTGCTCTCGGGCTGGGACTCCTGAGGCGTCAGGCGACCAATGCAGCTGCCCCACGGCCGCCTACGGCGCAGGCCTCCGCCGCACTGGGCGTCCCCACTGCCGGATCATGGACGGTGGTGGACTCCAGGAGGTCCAGCTCCGGTTTGGACGGCCCGGTTTGCCCGCGGCGCGTGGCCGGCTGCTCGAGGCTCGGGCTTCGCTTCGACGAGCTGCCGCTTTGGCGTCGGCACTCAGCCGGCGCTGCATCGGCTCGGATGGTAGAGCGAGCCCGCGGCGAGGCCGCCAGGGCTGCCGAGCGGTGCCCGCGGCGCGCGAGACATCAGGCGTCGCTGCGCGAGAACTCGCCGATCAGCGCCACGGTCTCGCGGTCCGGTCCACGGCAGGTCGACGCCGGACCACCGAGGGCGACTGGTGCGCGGCGCGCAGGCCGAGGTCCTCGACGGCGACGACGCAGCCGAACCGCTTCGGAGGAACAGCTCGCTGAGGATGCACGGGGATCGGCTCGCGCGGGTTCTCCTGTCCAGCCAGCGCCGCGCACGCGGGCGTCGCACGAGATGTGGTTTCGCGCCCAACTGTCGTGCCCGGCGGTTCACCTGGCGCGCCAGCTCGCCCTTGGACCAGCCACTGCGCACGAACCACGAGCCGGAGCGGTTCGTTCGGGCGCTTTCTCAGCGTTCATCACGCTTCCGCCGCTGCCGCCCACTGGAACGCCCCCATCCCTGAAGCCTCTTAGGGCGACTCAACGCCAAGTCCTGTGTCGGCCACTCTTGTCAGCAAGCCCTACCAGGAGCGCCGGCGTCAACCACGGCCTCCCGTCCGGCAGTTGTCACTCCTCGAACAGGAAAAACCGACTTGCCTGCGGCATGCCCACACGGGTGCACTCACCCCTCAGGGTTCGATGCGCTGAAAGTAATCCTACGATCACCCCTCCGGCGAGGGCGAGCCCGGAAACGCCACCTCATTCGCCACCCCCTTCGAATGAACTCAGCGGCGGCCACACGCGATTCACTTGACATGGGACAACTGGAACTGCGAACGGTGTGCGCCGGGAGCGCGTGGCACGGGGGCGCACCACCCTCGAGCACGTCGCGGCGCCGTCACGATACCAGGGCGGGCGTGCGCAATCCGGGTCACGATCGATTCCGTCACGTAACCACCGACGCGCAGGGACCCGCCGGAGTGTGCGCGGGCTTCACGATCGGCGGCACTCGCGAGATGCGCGCTCCGGCCACGTCGCCGCGGCCCGCCACGTCCCGCCGCGCTTCCGGACTGCACCACGGTGGCGGAGTTCACCGGACTGTGGGGCTGGGACGTGGTGCCGGGCGCGCGTGCCGCGGCGGCGCGTGCTCCTGCGGCAAGGCGGACTGCCCGGCACCGGGCGCGCGCCCGCTCGACCCGGCGGCGGTGGTGCCGGCGGGCGCCACGCTCGACGAGGTGACCGAGTCCGCGGGACGGTTCCCTCGGCGCCGCGGTGCTGCTCGTGGGCCGCGCCTTCGACATCGCCCGACGTCGAGGCCGGCCGATGGCCGCCGCGCCCTGACCCGCCTTGGAGCGCATGGGGCCGCCGCTGGGCCCGGTCGTCGCCACGAGGGCCGCGCGCACTGCTTCGTCGCGCGGCGGTGCCGCCGAGGCTCCCCGCCCTGCTCTACCGCATGGGCTGGGACGACGCGTCCCTCGACCTGCACGCGCGCTGGGCGCCGGCGCGCGTATCACGGCCCCGCCCTCGGGACCGCGCGGGCCTAGGCCCCACGTCCTGGCTGCGCGCCCGTCCCTGGACACCGCAGCACAAACTCACCCCAGAGCACGCCTGCTCCACTCGGCATCCTGGCCTACGTGGCCCACAGGTCCCCCTGCGTCAGCGCCCCTGAAAGGGGCGCGAACTGCGCGACCAGCCACACACGGGCCCCGAAAGAGGACGCGCGCAACTCCACGACCGGCGACACACAGAGCCCTGAAAGGGGCGCCGCTCACACGCCCAGCCACACGGGCCTGAGCGGCGCGGGAACTGCGCGACCAGCCGCAACGGCCCACAGTCACACACACAGAACACCCCACGACGCGAGATCCACACACGGCGCACGCACCACATCGGGCACGCGCCCCAGCACACACCCATCACGGGCACCACGATCGGACCCCGCAAGCGGAGCGCCTACTCCCCGATCAACGCATCCACGAGCGCACTCCAGGCTCCGAACGGCGCCAAGATCGTCCGCGCCGAGACCCACGGCTTCACCGGCGCGCCCAGCTCCCGCTGCACGGCCACGACGATGCCGCCCTTGGCCAGCGCCGTCCAGCTTGGTCAGCACGATGCCGGTGATGTCGACGACCTCGGCGAACACCCGGGCCTGCACGAGCCCCGTTCTGCCCGGTCGTCGCGTCGAGCACCAGCACCTCGTCGAGCGGGGCGTGCTTCTGACGACGCGCTTGACCTTGCCGAGCTCGTCCATCAGACCGGTCTTGGTGTGCAGACGCCCGGCGGTGTCGATGAGCACGACGTCCGCGCCCGCCTCGATGCCCTCCTTGACGGCGTCGAAGGCGATGGACGCCGGGTCGCCGCCTCGGGGCCGCGCACGGTGCGGGCGCCGACGCGCTCGCCCCAGGTCTGCAGCTGGTCGGCGGCGGCGGCCCGGAAGGTGTCCGCGGCGCCCAGCACGACGTTCTGCCGTCGGCGACCAGGACGCGGGCGAGCTTGCCGGTGGTGGTCTTGCCGTGCCGTTGACCCCGACGACCATCACGATGCCCGGCGTGTCCAGGTTCGAGTCCGTCTTCACGGAGCGGTCGAACCCGGGCACGAGCAGCTTGAGCAGCTCCTCCGCGGAGCAGGCCGCGCAGTTTGTCCGGCGTGCGGGTGCCGAGCACCTTTCACGCGCTCGCGCAGGTTCTCGACCAGCTCCGTGGTGGGCTGCACACCGACGTCGGCGGTGAGCAGGGTGTCCTCGACTCCTCCCAGGTGTCCTCGTCGAGGTGCTCGCGCGACAGGAGCGTCAGCGGCCCCTTGCCGAGCGCGTTCTGCGAGCGGGACAGCCGGGCGCGCAGCCGCACCAGGCGGCCCGCGGTCGGCTCCGGCACCTCGATCTCGGGTGCGGCCGGAGCCGTCGGAGCTTCTTCGACGACCTCCTCGGTGGCCGGCTCGGCAGCCGGGAGGTCGACCTCCCGATCGTGCGCGGCGCGCCTCGTCGCGCGGTGTCTCGGCCTCGTCGCCGACGTGCGGCTCGGCCGGCGGAGCGGCGGTGATGTCGGGCGCCGAGCGGCGGGGGCAGCTGCTTCTTCCTGCGACTGCCGACCACGACGCCCGCCGAGCGCGCCGATCACGACCACGGCGATGACCATACAGCAAGGATGACGATGTCGCATAACCCGTCCAGTATCAGCCATGGGGCCTGCGCGAGGCCGTTCTGGTTGCTTCCTCCAAAGAACATACGGAACCGGAGGGACGACTCGGACTAAAGTACGATGGAAGAGGCCGCGTCAACGCGCGTAGAGTCCATCGCGATCACCCTCCCCGTGGTCATCCCCGCCCCCACCCCCACAGAGGCACGGAACCCCACCGCATGAGCAAGACCGCGAATCCGAAGGCGCCCTGAGACGCGGCATCGAGCCCGTCCCCGATTCCGAGCGCACCGCCCAGACCCGCGAGCTCTTTCCCTACGTGGGTCGCGGCCAACATCAGCGTGCTGCTGCTCACGATGGGCGCGAGCCTCGTCGTGGCGTACAAGCTCAACTTCTGGCAGGCCCTCGTCGTCGCGATCGCGGCGCCGATCGTGCCGTACGGCCTCGTCGGTCTCATCGGCATCGCGGGCAAGCGCGGCGGCGCCCCGGCATGGCCCTGTCCCGCGCGGTCTGGGCGCGCGGCAACCCCGCCGCCCGGCTCGCTGATCTGGGTGATCGCTGGCTGGGAGACGATCAACGCGGTGACGGGCGCGTACGCCGTGCTCACCGTCCTGGACATCCTGTTCGACATCAGCAGAACGACTCCTGGTGATCGTCACGCTGCTGTGCTTCGTGGTCGCCACGTTCGCGATCTCGGGCCTCGGCATCAACGCCGTGTATGAAGTGCAACAAAGTATGTGACGTACCTCTTCGGTATCTTCTCGGTCCTGGTCCCGGTGTGCCTGATCATCGACACCGACTGGTCCGAGGTCTTCGGGCGGCCCGCCGGCTCGACGTCGCTGATGGTCGCGGGCATCGGCATGATCGCCGCGGGCGGCGTCAGCTGGATCCCGTCCTCCCCCGACTTCACGCGCTACCTGCCGCGCACGGCCTCGTCGAGGGCGATCGTCGGGAACTCGATCGGCGGCGCCGGAATCGTCGTGCTGCCGATGCGTCCTGATGGGTGCCGTCATGGCGGTCTCCGTGCCGGACCTGGCGAACGCCCCGACCCGGTCTCCTTCCTCGGCGAGATCCTGCCGATGTGGATCGCGGTGCCGTACCCTGTTGATCGCCCTGGTCGGCATGCTGCTGATCAACGCGATGTCGATGTGACTTCGGCCGGCTTCACCGCCAGACGCTCGGCTTCAAGGTCCCGCCACTGGGCCGTGTCCATCAACGCTGATCTCGCTGGTCTTCGGCGCCACTCCTGATGCTCGTCGCGACCAGCCCGCATGCGTCGTCCATCGCGTTCCTCTCGCTGCCTCGCGGTCGTGCCTTCTCCGCGTGGGCCGGCGTCTTTCGGTGCGGACATGTACCAAGCGCAGGCTCTTTCTGACGGCGCCGCCCCGATCGGACACGACTCCGCACCAGCGCCTACTGGTACATGGCGGCTTCTCCCCCGCGGCGGTGATCGCGTGGGCGGTCGGCCTGGTGAGCGGGCTTCGCTTCACGTCCTCCGACCGAACCTACGGACCGCTCGCCTCGAAACAACTTCAATCGCGAGCACGGCCTCGGCTGGGTCGTCACGATCGTCGCCTCCAGGGACTGCTCTACCTGGCCCTGCCGGAAAGCCATGCGTCACCACGACGGCGCACGGACGATTGGTCTGGCCGAGGAGTCCGCGGCCCTGGCTGTCTGACGCTCCGTGGCTACCGTCCCGCTTCACCCCGAGTCCGTGTGAAGGGGATCGTCGCATACGTGTCCGCCGCACGGTTCAACCTGGTCGACCCAGCCGGTGCGCCGAGCCGCTGAGCTGCCTTCCCGCCACAAGCGCGGTGCACGTGGAGATGGCGGCGTACGCCGACGACCGGGAGCATCGACACCGTCCAGACCGAGGAGCACCACGGGGTCGCCAGCAACTGCGCGTGCCCTCGCCCTTCACCTTCGCGGCGCGCGGTCTTCGGCGCCACCCGCCGCATCGCGAGTCACGGTCTCGGCGATCATCGGCCCGCTGCACGATCCAGCTTGCGGCTCGCCGAGGACATCGCCGTACCGGACCCGGCGAGCGGCGGACGCCTGCAGACGGTCGCCGACCGGCTACCGGCGCGGAGGACGCGCAGATCGACGTGGGTGGAAGCGGCGCGGCGAGGCCCAGGACGAGGCTGCTCCGAGACGCTGCTGACGGCGTGGACCGGCGAGGAGTTCACGTTCCGGGGGCGTGCCGGGTCCGCGTCACCCCGCGCCCGTTCACCTGTAGCCCGTCCGCTCCTGCTGGTCGGCGGCTCCTCGCAGGCGGCGCGCGCCGGGCGGCCCGGCTCGGCCTCCTTCTTCCCCGAGCGCGCACCTGCCGGACAGCTGAGACGTACTACAAGGAGCGCCTGGTCGGAGTACGGGACCCGAGTGGCTGGACCATGATAGCGGCGAGACGACCCCGCTCCTGCACCTCTCCGAGGACGCGACCGCACCTGGGCCGAGCACGGCGCGCACTCTCCTGCACGAGGCGCGGACCTACGCGTCGCGCAGTCGCAGGACATCAAGTCGGCGGTGCGCTCGGGCGCCACGACGGTCGAGGGAGCTGCGCGCCGAGGGCGTGTACCGGATCGTCACGCCCGACGGGTGCCTGGCGCAGGGCCTCCGACAACTACGTCACGCATCCACTGAGCGGCGGCATGCCTCGACGAGGGCTGGCGCAGCCTCGGGCTGTACTGCGAGCGTGCTGCCGCGGCTCAAGGACTGAGCAGGGATCCTCGACGCCGCACGGATACCGGGGACCGCGCCTCGGAATTCGCCGTCGGGACGCGTGGCCGGGAATCGACCTCGCGACATGACGACGCCGCCCTCCGGTCCGCGCGAGGCGGGTGAGAGGGCGGCGACGTCAACGGGGGGCCGGCAGCGGGGACTTGACCCGTCCCCCGGGTCCTCGCGGGGAGGAGCGGGGGTCAGCCCATCTCCTCCAGTGCCTTGCCCTTGGTCTCCTTTGACGAGCTTGAGCACGAAGGGGATGGAGAGCGCGGCGAAGATCGTGCAGATCACGTACGTCGCGGAGAGGTTCCAGCTCGGACAGCGACGGGAAACTAGCGGTGATCGCCCAGTTGGCGAGCCACTGGGCCGGAGGCGGCCACGCCGAGCGCCGCGGCGCGGTGTTGGGTCGGGAACATCTCGCCGAGGAAGACCCAGACGACGACGCCCCACGACATCGCGAAGAAGAAGACGAAGAGCGTGCGCCGCGATCAGGGCGACCCTAGCGCCCTGCGTCTCGGGCAGCTTGCCGTCGACGAGGTCGTAGCTGAACGCCCAGGCCTCGGGAGGGCGAGCCCGATCACCATGCCGACGGAGCCGACGAGGGGCCAGGGGCCTGCGGCCGATCCGGTCGACGAAGATCATCGCGACGACGGTACCGATGATGTTGATGATCGACGTCGTGAACGAGTAGAAGAACGAGTCAGTCGGGTCGACGCCAACGGACCGCCACAGCGTCGAGGAGTAGTAGAACGCGACGTTGATACCGACGAACTGCTGGAAGACCGACAGGCCGATACCGACCCAGACGATCGGGCGAAAGAAGCAGCGCGCCGAGCAGGTCCCGAAGGTGGACTTGTGCTCGCTGCGCATGGCCGTGTGGATCTCGGCGACCCGAGCGTCGAGGTCGACCTCCTTGCCCTCGACCTCCTCCAGGACTTCTTGGCCTCTCTCCTCCTTGCCGGCGGAGTCAGGTAGCGCGGGGACTCGGGGATCGCGAGGGACAGCAGGCCGTAGAGGACGGCCGGGATGACCATGACGCCGAGCATGACTGCCAGGCCTCCAGGCCCATCAACTCGCCGCGCTGGTCGCCGCCCGCGAGCGTTCAGCAGGCCCCAGTTGACGAGCTGCGAGATCGCGATGCCGATGACGATCGCGGCCTGCTGGAAGGAGCCAAGACGGCCCGGTACGCGGCGCGCGACCCGGCGATATAGGCCGGGCCGATCACGGACGCCATGCCGATGGCGAAGCCGCCGATGATCCCGCCAGAACGCGAGGTCCCCACAGTGCGAACGGCAGCGCGGAACGACGGCGCTGACGGTGAAGAGACCGCCGCGATCTGCATGCAGCGCGGATCCGGCCGATGCGGTCGGCGATCCGGCCTGCGGTCGCCGCGCCGATCGCACAGCCGATCAGCGCGATGGCGATGACCTGGGCGAGCGCGGCGGAGCCGACGCGTCGCTGGCGGTCGCGGATGGCCTCGACCGCGCCGTTGATGACCGGCGCTGTCGTAGCCGAAGAGGAAGCCGCCCATGGCGGCCGCGGCCGCGATGAAGGCGACGTGGCCGAGGTGGTCGGGCTGGGCGTGCCCGGGCGCCCGGCGCCGTCAGCGCAGTGCTGGTCGACGTGTGCTCCTCGGGCCACCGGCCTCGCTCGCCCGGGTGTGAGGCGAGCCCTTCGGTTGCGCTCCAGTGGCGCACAAGCTCGCGCCGCCCACCACCCTGAAGGTAAAAGCAACGCGCAGAGACTATGCCTTCAGCTTTCGGAAGTCAACAGGTGGTGTCGTGACTTTTCGGCATGGAAGTAGCACAGCTAGCTCAAGACTTGAGACATGACTCGGTGCCAACCCGCAGCAGCTGATCGCGGGCCGCTGGCTGATCACCTTCGACACCCCGTCGCCCTGCATGGAGACGCCGTACAACGCGTCGGCGACCTCCATCGTGCGCTTCTGGTGCGTGATCACGATCAGCTGCGAGGCTCCCTGCAGCTCCTGCATGATGCGGATGAGCCGCTGCAGGTTGGTGTCGTCGAGGGCGGCCTCGACCTCGTCCATCACGTAGAACGGGCTGGG